>NZ_JBWOMN010000017.1:0-59885 GCF_056449545.1 Oceanicella sp.
GTCAACGTGCGGGTCACCGGGCTGGTGCTGACCCAGGCCAACCCGCGCCGCATCTCGCGCTACGGCTACACCGGCTACGGCTACGGCTACGGCACCAACGCGGCGCGCAAATACTACACCGACTGAACAGGCGCTTTCGCCAGCGTGGACATCTGCGCGAACAGCCCCTGTGCCTGTTCGCGCAGGTGCGCGGAGGCCGGATCGGCGCGCAGGGCCGCCGTCAGATCGGATTTTTCGGCGCGGCGTCGCTTCAGCGTCTCGCCGCCATGGCTGGGGCTGTAGGCAGTGCTGGCGCGACCGATGCGGGCGGCGGTCAGACGATCCACCTCACGATAGACGGCGGCGTAATCCTCGGCCCCCCAGTCGGGCACGGCCCAGGGCGAAAAGCCCGGCGCTCCCTGACAATGCGCGTTCAGCGACCGGATCACGGCGGGAAAATCCCCGGTCGCCATCGCAAAGGGGACCAGCGTCACCCGGTCCGCGACCGGCAGAACGCCTTCGTGAAAGTCGATGTATTCGCGGTAGGCCAGCGACCACGTATAAATCTCGGGGTTGCGCATAATCAGCGAGGCGACCGCGTCCACGGGTTCGCGGAACACTACGATCACAGGCTTGCCCAGCCGCACGCCTTCGCGCACCTGCGCGGCTACATGAGAATGCTGGGCGATCCGCAGATCATGCCCGAAGGCGTGGAGAAAGCAGCCTTCCAGATAGGAATTTGCCGAGCGCGGATAGCCCTCGATCACCAGATCGCTGGCCTGCGTGACGGCGAAATCCGGTCGGGCGCGGCGCAGCAGCGCCATATAAACCGAATCGATGCCCGCCACAAAATTGCGCAGGCGGCGGCGCAGTCGACGGCGCTTCGCCGCGAGCGTCGGCTGCCCCGCAGACGGATGGGCCGATGTTGGCATCATCGCCTGATTCCAGTATTGATGTCGACAACTTGAATGCTCTGACCCCATCAGTAGCGGTTCTGGACGCGCAGTCCAACCGCCCGCCCGATCTTCTCACCCAAATTCGCCGTCCGGACGCCTGCCGGATCATCTGACGGGAACTCCATGAATCGCGCAGCCTCGGGTTTCATCAAAGCGCTCACGGGCACCGCGCTTGTGGTCACGCTCGCCCGTGCCGCGCAATTCGCCATGGCCGCGCTGCTGGCGGCTCAACTCGGGGTCGAGGGGTTCGGCATCTTCGCCTTCGCGCTGTCGGCGGCGGTGGTGGCGGGGCAGATCGGCGCACTCGGCTGGCCGGTGCTGAACGTGCGTCTGATCGCGCGTTTCGCGCAGACCCGCGACGCCGCACAGCTGGACTCCCTGATTTCGCTCTCCCGGCTCGGCGCCGGCGCGGGCGCGCTGCTGACCGCCGCCGGGCTGGGGCTGGCGGCGGCGACGGCCCGGGCGCAAGGCGACGATGCCATGGCCGTCGGGCTGGGGCTGGCGGCGCTGATCGCGCCGACGGCGGTCTTCAGACGCCTGTTTCGCATGCAGCTCGTCGGGTTTTTCCGTCCCCGCGACGGCGCGTTTCTGGAAGACGCGGCGGCGCCGGTCGCGGTGACGCTTTTGGCGCTGGCGCCGGGATTCTCGACGCCGCTGGCGCCGGGGTTGGTTTTCTTCGCCGCCGCCGCCGTCGCGGCGGCGGCGGGCTGGGCGCTCAGTCAGGCCGGCGCAGCGCGGCTCATCGCCGGGATGCCCGCTGAATCAGGCGCAAGACCCACGCCGCATGCGCAGGTCAAGGACTGGGCGCAGGCCAAAGACTGGGCGATCACCGCGCTCACCCTGCTGGGCACGCAGATTCCGCGCCTGATCATCACGCGCTCGGACGTGCTGCTGATTGCGCCCATTCTGGGATTCGAGGCGACGGGGATCTACGCGGTCGCGATGCGGCTGGCCTATCTGGTTTCGGCCCCGCCGCTGATTCTGGCGCAGGTCATGCAACCTTGGATCACCCGCGCCTTTCACGCGGAAAACCGGCGGCGGCTTATGCGGGTGCTTGGTCTCGGGCTCGGCGCGATCGCCGCTTATGCGCTGGTGGCGCTGGCGGCGACATTCTGGTTCGGCGAGGCGCTGACCAGCCTGTTCGGCGCGGAATTCAGGCCGGCGGCGGCGCTGATCCCGGCGCTGGCGGCGGCCGAGGCGTTGACCGCCCTTGGCATACCGCTTGTTTTCATCGTGGTGTCGGGCGAGAATTATCGACGTCACGCTGCGATCGGACTGGCGCTGACGGCGGCGCATGTCGGGCTGTTCGCGACGCTGCTGCCGCGCGAGGGCCTGACGGCGGCGCCGGTGATCTATCTCGGGGTCTCGGCGTCGCTGTTCCTGATTACCGCGACGCTGGCGTTCAACACCCTGCGGGCAATGCCGTCCGACAAATCCGGGAAAGGCGATCAAACGTGATCTTGATGCATTTTTTGATCTCGGCGCTCAGGCGCGCGCCGCACCGCCGCGCGCCTGCTGACGACGGCGGCGATGCCGTGTGAGCCAGCAGGATATCAATGAAACCAGCGCGATGATGACGAACAGGCGCAGCGACGTGCGCAGCGTGTAGGTTTGGAACTTCATCACGCTGATCAACAGGACCGGGTAAGCGGTGATCGTCGCCAGATCTCTGTAGCGGAATATCCCCACGGTGATCTGACGAATGACAAACAGGCATATGACGAAAAACGCGCCGACATATCCGACGCCGAAGAAGTAGGTTTCGCCGAAGGAGCCAACCGGCACCACCCGTGTGATGCGCACCTGATGCACCATTCTGATATCGCTGAACCCGTCGATGAAGGATGGAAACGGGCTGAATGACAGCAGTTTGTACTCGATGGCAAAACTTGGATTGATACGCATCGTATTGGCCAGATTCAAGCCGCCGTCAAAGGTCAGAACCACGAACTTGGTGGCGAAATATCGAATCAGAGAGGTGTCCAGCGTCTCCAGCACCAGAGGAATCGAGGCAAGCCCCTGAAACTGATAGCCGCGACCGAGAATCACCACGATGAAGGCGCCGAAGAAAGTCACGATCAGCGCCGGCAGCAGGATCATCTCACGCACCGATATGGATTTGTGCCCAAGCACCCGGCCGAGGATGTAGATGAAGATAAAGACAACCGAATAGCGCGAATAAACCGCCAGACTGAAGGCCATAAGATAACTGCAGGCTAACGCCAGCAGCATCATCTTAGCATCAATCCGACCCGGTGGTTTGAGCGCAAGCAGCATGAAGGCCGGTACACCCAGCGGACGCAGGCTATTGTTGATTAACGCTCCGAAGCCGGCGCCAACACCATTTTTTAACGGATCCGAGAGCGCCAGATACTCAGAATTCAGATAAAGCGTGCCCTTGTCGATCAATGCCAGATGCGTCAGCGCCCAGATGAAGATGAAAGCGGCATAGACTGTGGCGGCGGAACTGGAATAGGCATCCCTGAAGATTTTCCGGAAGGCCTCTTGATGCCCTAAATCTCGTCTGAGCCCCATCACGGAAAGCGGTCCGATGGCGCTGAAGGCGGTGAACACCAGACCGGTCTGCACGAAAAATTCATCCAGCCGAATGCTTGGCATCGGGCTGAGCATCAGCTGCGGCAGATGCACGTTCGCCTGTATCACGCCCAGCAGCACGGCAATGTTGAGCATGCAGAACAAGCTCCAGAACACTGCAGGCGAATACCATGCAGTCCGCTGAACCCCATAGATTACGAAAAACCCGTTGATCGCGATGAAAGCGAGACCGATTTCAAACATCTGCCGTCAATCTCTCTTGCATCGCTGTTGCGCCGGGAAAAGCTCCGATTGGAAGCTATCCAGCATCACCATACACTGACGCAGGGGATCTTGCCGAGATCGGCGCGGTCCTTGTAGCGGGCCGCGATCTCGCGCACCTCGGCCAGCAGGCCCTCGTCCAGCGTGGTCGGATCCAGCCCCAGATTGAGGAAGCGGTCATTGGCCACGTGCAGTTCGTTTTCCGGGGCCTCCTTGCGGGGGTTCTCCATGTTGGCGATGGCGGCGCCGGTCTTGCCGGCCACCAGTTCGGCCAGATCGCGCACCCGGTGGGTCTCGGTCATCTGGTTGAGGATGTTCACCCGTTCGCCGCGCTGGGGCGGGTTGGCGATCGCCAGCTCGATGCAGCGCACGGTGTCGCGGATATGGATGAAGGCGCGGGTCTGGCCGCCGGTGCCGTGCACGGTCAGCGGATAGCCGATCGCCGCCTGCATCAGGAACCGGTTCAGCACGGTGCCGTAATCGCCGTCGTAGTCGAAGCGGTTGATCAGGCGCTCGTCCTTTTCGGTCTCCGGCGTCTGGGTGCCCCAGACGATGCCCTGATGCAGGTCGGTGATCTTCAGCTGGTCGTTCTTGTTGTAGAAGAAGAACAGCAGCGCGTCCTGGGTCTTGGTCATGTGGTAGATCGAACCGGGATTGGCCGGGTAGAGGATTTCCTGGCTGACCGCGCCGTTGGCGGTGTTCACCTGCACCTCCAGATAGCCCTCGGGGATCTGCATGCCGGCGGTGCCGTAGCCGTAGACCCCCATGGTGCCCAGATGCACGAGGTGGATGTCGAGTTCGGATTCGACGATCGCCGCCAGCACGTTGTTGGTGGCGTTGAGGTTGTTGGACACGGTGTAGCGCTTGTGGCGGCTGGATTTCATCGAATAGGGCGCGGCGCGCTGTTCGGCGAAATGCACGATCGCCTCGGGCTTCTGTTCGGCCATCAGCTTCAGGAAGGCGTCGTAGTCTTCGGCGACGTTGAGATTGGCGAAATCGATGGTCTTGCCGCTGACCTCCTCCCAGGCCGCGAGCCGCACCGACATGGGGCGGATCGGGGTCAGGCTCTCGGTTTCCAGCTCGTTGTCGATGTTGCGCCGCGACAGGTTGTCGACGATGGTCACGTCATGGCCGAGATTGCTCAGGTGCAGCGCCGTGGGCCAGCCGCAGAAGCCGTCGCCGCCAAGAACGAAAATGCGCATTGCTCATGTCTCCGAATGTCAGATCGCCCGATGGGGCTGTCGCAGGTCCCGCCCGGGGAGCGGGCGTCGTCAGGTCAGGACACGGGTTCGGGGGGGCCGGGGGCCGCGGCGGGTGCGCCCTGGGTCAGGAACCAGCGCCAGGTGTCCGCCAGCCCCTGTTCCAGATCGGTGACCGGGTCGTAGCCGAAGGCGGCGCGCGCCCGGCTGACGTCGCACCAGGTGGTGTGGATCTCGCCGTCGCGGAAATCCTCGTGGATCACTTCCAGCGGATGCGCGTCCGCGCCCTCGACCGCGGCGATGCCGCGCTTCATGGCCCCGATCAGCGCGTTCAGGTCCGTGCCCTTGCCCGAGCCCAGCTGATAGACGCCGCTGACCCCGGCTTCGAGCGCGCCGATGATGCCGGCGACGATGTCGCTCACATGCACGTAGTCGCGCACCTGACTGCCGTCGCCATAGACCGTGACCGGCGCGCCCTTGAGGATGTTGCGGTAGAAGGCGGCGACCACCGAGCCCTTGTGGAAGCTGCGCGGCCCGAACACGTTGGAAAACCGCAGGCAGGCGCAGTCCATGCCATAGGCCCCGGCGAAGGCGGAATGGTAGCCCTCCATGGCCAGTTTCGACGCGCCGTAGGGCGACAGCGGCCGGGGCGTCATGTTTTCATGCACCGGCGAGGGCGCTTCGCCGAGGATCGCGCCGCCGGTGGAGGCGGAGACGATCTTGCCCACGCCCTTGCGGCGCATGGCTTCGAGCAGCCGGAACGAGCCCATGGCGTTGACCTCGAAATTCAGCGACGGGTCGGCGATGCTGTCCATGACCCGGGTGTCGGCGGCCAGGTGGATCACCGTGTCCATGCCCTCCAGCGCCGCGTCCAGCGCCGGGGCGTCGAGGATGTCGCCCTTGAGGAAGCGCGCGCCGGTTCCCGCCAGATGCGCGCGCTTGCCCAGCACCTCGCTGTCATAGGCGGTGACGTTGAGGCCGCGCCGGGTCAGCGCCGCCGCCAGATTGACGCCGACGAAGCCGCAGCCGCCAGTGATGAGGATGTTTTTCATGATCTCAGTCGCCTGCAAGTTCGGTGTAGAGGGGAATCAGCCGCGCCATGTCATGGGCCCCGATGTCATAGTCTTGCGCCGGGGGCGCGTTGCCCGGGTCGCCGGTCAGCCCGGCGATCTGCGCCGCCAGCGCCTGCGGGTCCAGGTCCCGCGCCACCCAACCGGGCATGGCGCGGCGAAATTCCGGGATCGGCGGGATCAGCGCGCGCCCGCCCGCGGCGATGATCTCCAGCGCCGCGCGGGGCAGGCCCTCGACCCGGCTGACGATCAGCGCCGCCAGCGCCGCGCGCCCCAGCGCCAGCACCTCCGGGTGGCCCACCGGGCCGATCAGGGTGAGAACGCCCTCGGCCTCGGCCCGCCGGTCGCTGGCGCAGAGATCGCGCAGCCGGCCGATGGTGACCAGGGTCACGTCCGCCCAGCCGGGGCGGGTGCGCAGGGCCCGCGTGGCGGCGAGCATGGCGTCAAAGCCCTTTTCGCGGCTGACCCCGCCGGGATTGAGCAGAAACCGCCGCCCGGTCAGCCCGCGCCGCGCGAGGATGGCGGCGGTCTCGGCCGCCGAAGGCGTGGGCGACGGGGCGAAGGGAATGGGGATGTGGCGCACCTTGCCCCTGAGCGCCGGGCGGGCGTTCAGGCTGTCGGCGATGGCCTCGGAACAGGCGATGATCCGGTCAAAGGCCGCATAGGCGCAAAGCGCCGGTTCCGGCGATTTGGGGTCGCGCACGTCCACCGCCAGCGTCGCGTCGGGCAGGGCGCGGCGCAGCCGGGCGACGGCGGCGCCCATCAACGACGGATTGTAGAAGAACGAGGAATGGATCAGCACCGTGGCGCGGCCCGGTTTCCCGCCTCGGCGCCCCCCCTGCCCCATCGCGTCGAACGCCGCGCGAACAACCCCCGGCAGGCCTAAGAACCGCAGGTTCTGCAACGCGTACAGGCCATGCACATGCCAGGGTTTTTCCGCCCGCCCGGCGCGATGCGGAAAGATCAGCTTTCGCGCCACCCGCGGATCCCAGCCGGGCGCGTCGGCGGCCCCCGGCCCGGTTTCGGAAATCACGCAGGCGTCGTGCCCCGCCGCGACCAGCGCATTGGCCAGGATCTGCCCGTAGCGCGAGGCCCCGCCCGGCGCCGGCGGAACCGTGGGCATGACCAGCGCGAAGCGCCCCGGCGTCGCGCCGGCGTTTGCCGCGCGCGCGCCAACCGGCGCGATCGGGGCGCTGCGGTCATGATGGGACAGGCTGTCGGCGTCAGGCATGGGGCGGGTCCGGAGGGTTGCGGGTGGAACGGGGGCAGGCGGGATCGGTCAGTCGCGGCCCTCCCAATGAATGCCGGTCATGTCCCGCAGCGCCGCGTTGGCCGGGGCGAAGCGTTCGGCGAGGGCGGCGCGCAGGGCCTCGGGCGCGGTCTTGCGGGCGCGCTCCAGCGGATTGACGTTGCGCTCGGAAAAGCGCGCGCCGGCAAAGCGCCCCACGCCGAGAAAGTCGCAGACCTGATCGAAGACCCCGGCGGGATCGGCGCGCAGATCCTCGCTGCGCAGCACCAGCATCCGTTCCGGCGCGAAATGCCGGCGATAGCGGACCAGCTGTTCGGCGTAGAACCCGCGCCCGGCATAGCTGTGATGCCGGCGGTGGAAGTCACGGGCGCCGTGGGGCTTCATCCGGGCCGCCATGTCGGGGCCGATGCGGGCGGCCTCGGCGGCGAAGGCGGCCTCGATGTCCAGATCCTCGTTGCCGCGCATGTATTCGAACCAGTAATGGGACAGCGCCCGGCTGACCGGTTCGCGCAGCAGCGCGATCAGCTTCGCCTCGGGCAGCAGCGCCGCCATGCGCGCCGCCGCCCAGGGATGGTAGAGGTAATCGGGCGTCGCCTCCAGCCGCAGCCGGTCGTCCTCGGGCGGGAAATAGCTCCGGTACCAGGATTCCGGGCGGTGCGAGCTGTCGTTGAAGTAATGCACCTCCTTGGCCGGCGCCCCGGCGATGTCGGGATGCTGGGCCAGGTGGTCGAACAGCGAGGTGGTGCCCGCCTTCTGCGCGCCGATGATCAGCGCGCCGGGCAGCCCGCCCGCCGGCTTGCGCCACCGGCGCAGATGCTGGCCAAGCGCGCTGCGCCGCTTCGCCTTGCGATAGCGGGCCGTCACCTCGCGACGCAGGGCGTCGTGGTCGCTCATCCCGGCTCTCCCGGCCGCGCGCGCATCCCTAGCCTTCGCGGTTCCGGCGCGCCGCTTCGGCCCGGACCCCCTGCAGATCATGCCGCACCATGTCCTCGACCAGCCCGTCGAGCGTGCATTCCGGGACCCAGCCCAGTTTTTCGCGCGCCCGGGTCGGATCGCCGATCAGCAATTCGACCTCGGTGGGGCGGAAATAGCGCGGATCCACCTCGATCCGCAGCGTGCCGCTATCCGCGTCGTAGCCCTTTTCGTCGATCCCGGCGCCGCGCCATTCGATGGCGATCCCGGCCACGGCGAAGGCTTTTTCCACGAAGCTGCGCACCGTGTGCGCGACCCCGGTGGCCAGCACGTAATCGTCGGGGGTCTCGGCCTGCAGGATGCGCCACATGCCTTCCACGTAATCCCTGGCGTGGCCCCAGTCGCGCTGCGCGTCGAGATTGCCCAGATACAGGCGTTCCTGCAGCCCGAGGCTGATCGCCGCGGCGGCGCGGGTGATTTTCCGGGTGACGAAGGTTTCGCCGCGGATCGGGCTTTCGTGGTTGAACAGGATGCCGTTGGAGGCGTGCATGCCGTAGGCCTCGCGGTAATTCACCGTGATCCAGTAGGCGTAGAGCTTGGCCGCCGCGTAGGGCGAGCGCGGATAGAAGGGCGTGGTCTCGCGCTGGGGCACCTCCTGCACCAGCCCGTAGAGTTCCGAGGTCGAGGCCTGGTAGAAACGCGCGGTCTTTTCCAGCTTGAGGATGCGGATCGCCTCCAGCAGCCGCAGCGCGCCGAGCCCGTCGGCGTTGGCGGTGTATTCGGCGGTCTCGAAACTGACCTGGACATGGGATTGCGCGGCGAGATTGTAGATCTCGTCGGGCTGGACCTCCTGCACCAGCCGGATCAGCCCGGTGCTGTCGGTCATGTCGCCGTAATGCAGATGAAAGCGCACGTCGCGTTCATGGGGGTCCTGATAGAGGTGGTCGATGCGCTGGGTGTTGAACGAGGAGGAGCGCCGCTTCAGCCCGTGAACTTCATATCCCTTGTCCAGCAGCAGCTCCGCCAGGTAGGCGCCGTCCTGTCCGGTCGCCCCGGTGATCAATGCCCGCTTCATGAAATCCCCGTCTCTCCCGTCCCATGCCCGACGCCCATGTCGCGCGGCGGTTGTTTTCTTGTCCGAACGCCGACGCCTGCAAGCTTCGCAGACCATTCCAGAGCCCCCGCGTCAAGCGTCACGAGAGCGTGAGGCGGGAATACGGCCCCCGATTCGGACTCGCCGGATGCGGCAGCGCAACGGTTGTCGCACCCCTCGGACGGTGTTTCGCCATGAAACAGAAACAGCCGGCGGAATTCGGGGCCGGCGCAAGGCGCGCCGCCTATCCGGCCGCCCGGGCGCGCGGGGCGTCTTCGTCGGGCGCAGCGGCGATCTCCGGGCGCAGCGCGCCGCCGGTCAGGCGCGCCTCCAGCCCGTCGAGCACCGCGGCGCGGTCCCAGTGGCTGACGGCGCGCTTGCGGGCGGCGGCGCCAAGCTGCGCGCAGGTCGCCGGATCCTCGGCCAGCGCCGCCACCGCCGCGGCCAGCGCCGCCGCGTCGCCGGGCGGGGTGACGCGGCCGCAGCCGCGCATCTCGGCGGCCAGTCCGGTGGTCTCGGCGGCGGTGGCGATCACCGGGCGCCCCGAGGCCAGCATGTTGGCCAGCTTGGAGGGCAGCACCAGATCCGCCGCGCCGGCGATCTGGGGCAGGATGTGCAGATCCGCGAGCCCCAGCAATTCGCCCAGCCGGTCCATGGGCTGCAGCGGATGAAAGCGCAGATTGCCCGCCGAATCCGCGGCCGCCCCCGCCAGCCGCTTCAGGCGGGCGAGGTTGGGCCCCTCGCCGCAGATCACGAACACGATGCCCTTGCGATCCTCCAGCAGCTTCGCCGCCTTGATGATCACCTCGATGCCCTGCTTGTTGGCGATGTTGCCGGAATAGAGCGCCACCTTGCGCCCCTCCAGCCCCCACAGCGCCCGGTAGTCCGAGGGCCGCTCCAGCGGCGCGATGCGGTCGGTTTCCGCCCAGTTGCGCAATTCGGTCACCCGGGCGGGCTGCACGCCCTTGTCGATCAACCGCTGGCACATGGCCGGCGAGATCGAGCTGACCACGTCGAACCCGGTCAGCACCCGGCGTTCGAACCAGCGCGCCAGCCGCGCCAGCCGGCCCTCGCCGGCCAGCAGCCCGGTGGAAAACGCCGCCTCGACCTCGAAATCCTGCACATGCAGCCAGCAGCGCGCCCCGGCCAGCCGCGCGGCGAGGCGGCCCAGCGGCGCGGCGATGGTCGAGGGCGCGACCACGAACACCTCGTCGGGGCGGTCGCGCCAGGCGCGCCACAGCACCGGGACCAGCGCCGCGGCGGCGAAGCTCAGGTGATGCAGGATGCGTTTCGCGCCGCTCGGGGCGGCGGGGATGTAATGGGGGCAGCGGATGACGCGCGGCGGGGCCGGATTGGGGGCGGCGCCGGCGGGGCCTTTCGCCAGCCTGTCCCCATGGGCGGCGTCGCCGTCCGTGGCGACGTCATCGGCGGCGGTCCAGAACCGCCGCCAGCCGGCCATGGGTTTCCAGGCCGGGTAATAGGGCGAGGCGGCGATGACGCTCACCGCATGGCCATGGGCCGCCAGCCGCCGGGCCAGCCCGGTGGTGTAGATGGCGATGCCCACCGGCTCGGGCGCGTAGTTCATGCCGAGGATCAGGATCCGGCTTTTCGCCGGGGGCGCGGCGCGGGCCAGCGCCAGCGGCGCGGCGCCGACGGGATCGGCCCCAGCAAGACCGGGGCGGGCGGGATCGGGGCGGGCGACCATCGCTCAGCGCCCCCCGGCCCGGAGCACCACCCGCACGGTGCGCAGCAGGATGGACAGATCCAGCCCCAGGCTCAGGTCCCGCAGGTAGCGCGCATCATAGGTCGCGCGCTCGGCGAAGCCGCCGTCGTTGCGGGTCCCCACCTGCCAGAGCCCGGTGATGCCGGGGCGCAGCGCCATGTAGGCGTCCGGGTCGGGGTAGAGCGGCAGCTGATCGGGCATGAAGGGGCGCGGGCCGACGAGGCTCATGTCCCCGGCCAGCACGTTCCACAGCTGCGGCAATTCGTCGAGCGAGGTGGCGCGCAGGACGCGGCCCGCGGCGGTGACCCGGGGATCGTCGCGCAGCTTCTGGTCGCGGGCCCATTCGGCGGCGGCGTCGGGGTCGGATTCCAGATGCGCGTCGAGATGGGTTTCGGCGTCGTGGATCATGGTGCGGATCTTCCAGCAGGTGAAGATGCGCCCGCCCCGCCCGACCCGCTTCTGTCCGTAGAGCGGCGCGCCGCGATCCCGGTCGCCGCGGCCAAGCGCGACGAAAAGCAGCAGTCCGGCGATCAGCGGCAGCACCAGCGGCGCGAAGGCCAGCGCCAGGACGAAATCCAGCAGCCGTTTCAGTCCGCCGCCGTAAAGCCCGTTCGGCGTCTTGTCCGTTGACTTGGGCATATGCGGCGCAACCGTTCCTTGTTCGTCGGCCTCGGGATCGGCCCGCGCAGGCCTGTCCGCATGCGCCCGGGTGAAGCGCGTCATGTCGACGGCGTGCCCGCGCCCATCGTCCGCGCCGCCCCGAAAGGCGCGTATCGGACCGCCCCGGGGCGGCCGCCGCAAAGGCCGCGCGCGCGACATGCCAGCTATTTCGCTCCCGCACAATGGTTTCAGCGCCGCAGCGCGGCGCACGCATTGTTGAGCGAAGCCGCGCCGCCATGCAAGGCGAACCGCGGTCCCATCATGTGGAATCCACGCGTAGTCCACTCAAGTTCCCCTCGATCCGCAGCGATCTTCACGACGCTTTCATGCCCGGATCATATCCAAGGTTGCGGAGCCGGCGATGAATTATCGCCTCATGCGTGCATATGAACAAAGAGATTCATCTGTGTCGAGCCCAAACCGCCTCCCGCGCCGCCCCGCGCGCCAGCCCCTGCCGGGCGCATGGCGGGCGCCGCGCCGCTTGATCCGAGGCCGCGGACGGGGCTATCTGCGTCACGCCGGGCCGCGCGCGCGCCGGCCTGAACGGAGATCCCCGCCTTGGACATGACCCCGGATCCCGAGGGTGCGCCCGATCGTCGCCCCGGCCGCGGGGCCAAGACCGAGGCCAGGCACGATCCCGGCCGCGGGGCCGATCACGGGCTGGGCCCGGGCGGGCGGGCGCTGCGCGCCGGGCTGACGCTGGCGGGCGGCAACATGGGCATGACCCTGATCCGGCTGCTGCGCAACGTGCTGATCGCGCGGCTGGTCAGCGTCGAGGATTTCGGCGTCGCCGCCACCTTCGCCGTCACCCTGTCGATTCTGGAGATGATGAGCGGCCTGTCCGTCGGCCATCTGGTGGTGCAGGCACGGGACGGCGACAACCCCAGGCTGCTCGCCGCCATCCAGGGGCTGATGCTGGCGCGCGGGGCGCTGATCAGCGCGATCCTGTTCGCGCTGTCCTGGCCGCTGGCGGCGATGTTCGGGCATGGGGATCTGGTCTGGGCCTATCAGCTGATCGCGCTGGCGCCGCTGATGCGCGGCGCGGGGCATGTGGATGTCGTGCGCATGCAGCGCAACCTGCATTTCGCCCCGATGATCGTCAGCCGGCTGGCGGCCACCACGTTCACCCTGCTGGCGATCTGGCCCCTGGCGCTGTGGCTCGGCGATTACCGGGTGATGCTGGCGCTGCTGCTGTTTGACAGCTTCGCCCAGATGGTCATCACCCATCTGGTGGCCCAACGCCCGTTTCGCGCCCGCTGGGACGGGTCGGTGCTGCGCCGGGCGCTGAAATTCGGCTGGCCGCTGCTGATCAACGGCGCGCTGGTCTTCGCCATCATGCAGGGCGACCGGATCATCGTCTCCAACCGGTTCGGGGCGCTGGATCTGGGGCTGCTGTCGGCGGCGCTGTCGCTGAGTCTGACCCCGGCGCTGCTGGCCAGCCGGGTGCTGCGCAGCTTCTTCCTGCCGGTGCTGTCGGCGCGCCAGGACGATCCGGCGGCGTTCCGGCGGGTGTTCAACGCGGCGCTGCAGACCTGCCTGACCGCCTGCATGGCGCTGATCTGCGCGGTGGCGATCTTCGGCCCGCCGGGGCTGGTGCTGATCTACGGCGAGAAATTCGCCCCCGGGCTGACGCTGCTGCCCTGGCTGGGGATCATGGCGGCGCTGCGCATCGTCAAGGCCGGCGCCGGGATCGCGGCGATCGCCACCGCCAACACCCAGATCCCGATGATCGCCAACCTGGTGCGGCTGGTGTCGCTGCCGCTGGCCTTCTTCGCGGCGCTGCAGGGGGCGCAGATCGTCACGGTGATCCAGATATCGATTCTCGGCGAGCTCACCTCGCTGGCGATCTCGCTGACGCTGCTGCCGGGGCGGCTCGGGGCGCGGGCGCGGCTCGACCGGATGGCGGCGCCGCTGGCGGTGGCGGCGGCGCTGACGGCGGCGGTGGCGCTCAGCGTCTGGAACGCGCCGCCGGCACTGGGCCCCGACGGGCTGCGCGGGCTGATCGCGCCGCGCTGGGAGCATGGCGGGTTCCTCGCCCTGCTGGCGCTGCTGGCGGCGGTCAGCCCGGAGATGCGCGACCGCTGGCGCCGGGCGCTGACGCGCGGCGCCGGCAAGGGGGATGGCAAGGGGGATGGCAAGGGGGATGGCAAGCGGGGCGGCAAGCGGGGCGGCGAAAAGCCGGGGGGCGGGTAGGCCGCCGCCGGGTTTCCCGGCGAATGCGCCGATCGCTTTCTTGATTTTAAGACCTGAGCGGATATGACCGCCAGAGACCCCCGGCGCCTCCGCCGGAGCGCCGCGATGGACCGCCATGCAAGACGATGCGCCCGCCGACCCGCTGCTGATCCATGTGGGCTACCACAAGACCGGCACCTCCTGGATGCAGCGCCGGGCGTTCAAGCCGCGCTTCGGCTACCGCCCGCTGATGACCCATGCGGAAGCGAACGCCCTGATCGTCCGCCCGCGGCTGGATTTCGACGCCGCGACGGTGCGCGACGACCTCGCGGCCCGGCGCGCCGGGCCGCCGCCCGGGATCGCGGCCCCGGCGGAATCGGGCGCGGCCCCGCCCACCCGGTTCACCGACGTGATTTCTTCGGAGGGGCTGGCGGGCAACCCGTTCTACGGCGCCCCGGACGCGGAGATCATCGCCCGCCGCCTGGCCGCGGTGGCGCCGGGCGCGCGGATCCTGATCACCATCCGCGCCCAGATCCCGGCGATCGCCTCGATCTACATGCAGTATCTGCGCCGCGGCGGCACCCTGAGCGCCGCGCGCTTCTTCGATGGCGAAACCGCGCCCTTCTACTACGCCTTCGATCCGGCGGTGTATGAATACGACCGCTTCGTCGCGCTTTATCATCGGCTGTTCGGCGCCGGGAACGTGCTGGTCCTGCCCATGGAGGAGATGCAGCGCGACGCCCTGGCCTTCGTCGCCCGCGTCGCCGGCTTCGCGGGCAACGGGGCGAGCATCGCCGGGCTCAACGCCGCGCCCACCGGGGTGAGCCAGCCCGAGATCACCGCGCCGCTGGTGCGCCGGCTGAACCATCTGCGCGGCGGTCCGGCCAATCCGGGCCCGATCCTGCCCCTGCCCCGGCTTGGCGAGACGCTTTACCGTCTGGTCGGGCGCGCCGCGGCGGGACCTTTTGCCGGGCTGGCGAAGACCCGCCCGGTGCGCGCCGAGGCCGAGGCCCGCTTCGCCGGACGCTTCGCGCCGAGCAACCGGCGGCTGGCGGCGCTGCTCGGCGACGCGGTCGATCTCGGACGCTACGAGACCTGACGCGGCGCCGGGCCAGCGGCGACCGACGGCTCAGAAGATGAAAAGCGCCTCGTCCTCGATCATCTGGGCGGCGTCGAAGTGAGGGGCGCCGGCGATCTCGGCGATCTCGCGGAAATCATCGCCCTGGCCGTCGGCGTTGACATAGAGATGCGTCTGCCCGCCGCTCTGCGTGAAGCGGATGTAATCGTCCAGATTGTCGGGAATCGCGGCGCCGGCGAAAGGCCCGAACAGGCTGGAGACGTCGATCGCGTCGCCTTTCCGGGCGTTGAAATCCTGCAGGACGTCGATCCCGTCATAGGCCGTGCCCGCCTGGAACACGAACATGTCGGCGCCGCGGCCGCCGTTGAGCAGGTCCCGCCCGGCGCCGCCGGTCAGCGTGTCGTCGCCGCTGTGGCCCAGCAGCGTGTCGTCGCCGGCGTCGCCGAACAGCTGGTCGGCGCCCTTGTTGCCCAGCACCCGGTCATTGCCGGCCCCGCCGAACACCGTGTCGCGCCCGCCGCCGCCCGACACCCGGTCATCGCCGTCGCCGCCGAACACCGCATCGACGCCGCGGTTGCCCGACACCCGGTCATCGCCGTCGCCGCCGAACACCGTGTCGTCGCCCATGTTGCCCAGCACCCGGTCATTGTCGCTGCCGCCCTTGATCAGGTCGTCGCCGCTATGCCCGCGGATCAGATCCCGGCCGGCGAAGCCGTAGATCGCCTCGTCGTCATTGGAGCCGCGCAGGATGTTGTCCCCGGCGCCGCCGCGGATGATCTCCAGCTCGGCGTCGTCCGGGCCGGGATCGGGATCCGGGTCCGGGTCGCCGCCGGGATCGGGAATGTTCCCGGACAGCAGATCGGCCATGGCGACCGGTCCGCCGGACTCGAACTGCACGAATTCCACCTCGACGAGGAAATCCGAGCCGTCGGGCCCGGTCAGCCGCACGCCGGCGCCTTTGACGGTCGCGACGTAATCCGAGGCGCGGCCGCTCATGACCGCCACGTCCACGCCGTCGCCGCCATGCAGCCCGTCATTCCCCTTGCCGCCGACCAGCACGTCGTCGCCGCCGGCGCCGATCAGGTAATCTTCCTGAATGGTGCCGGTGAGGGTCTCGGCGCCGGCGTCGCCCAATCTGGTGACGCCCTGCTGAAAATGCGCGCCGGCGCGATCCTCGAAATCGGCGGGCCTGGCGTTTTCCTCGTAGATCACCTCGCTGCGCGGGTTGGAATCGCCAAGATCGGACAGGAACGACCAGGAACCCCATTTCGACGGTTGCCCCACATCGCCGAACTGCATGTAGGGGCCGTCGCCGATCTCGCGCCAGGCCTCGATGGAGAGCTTGTAGAGCTCGGCCATCTGCGGGCTGCGCACGAACGCGGCCAGGAAGTCGCCGAGAGCCTCGCCCTTGCCGTCGGTGGCGAAGAGGTGATGGACATGCTGCCCGCCCTCGTAGGAGATCAGCTTGAGCCCGTAATCCTCGACCACCGCCTTGTGGGCGCGCAGCTGTTCGGCGGTCCGCGGGATGGAGGATTCATAAGCCGGATCCTGCAGTTTTTCGAACAGGTAGTCGAAGGCGTCCACCTCCGGGTCGGCGATCGCGGCGAGCAGCCCTTCGCGCAGCTCCTCCCTGGTGATCACGTTGCTGCCGAAATAAGTGGTGACCGCCACCGCATCGAACACCTCCGCCGGCGGCGTGTAGGTGTCGGGCTCGGCCTCCTGCCAGAGCTTCGGGGCCAGCAGCCGTTTCGTCACCCAGGCGTTGCCGGTCTGGGACCCCAGCGTCTTGATCAGCCGCGCGTCCGCCGCATCGCCGAACACCTCGTCCCAGATCAGGGCGGATTCGGTGGCGCGCTTGGCGTGGTAGTCGACCATTTGCGCGTTGTCGCCGGCGTCCGGGAGGTCGCCCCAGGCCGCCTGGCTTTCGGCCAGCAGTTCATGGGGCTGCTGGAAGGCCCAGTTCCAGACCTCGTTGGAGAATTCCACCGTCGCCACCAGATCCGGATCGAGATTGTCGCGCACATAGGTCGCGAATGCGCGAATGTAGTCGTCGCTGGCCAGATGCGGCATGGTGAACCAGGGATCGACCCCGGCCTCGTTGGCGAGCTGCACCATCACCTCGACCGGCGCGCCCTGCTTGGACCAGGTCGCGTCCCCGGGCTTCGGGCGGTCGGACCAGTCGGAGAGATCGGAATTGTTGGTCTCCATCCAGGCCATGAACCGGAACTGGCGGAAATCCGACACGCGCGCCAGCCAGTCCGGGTTGAAGATGGCGCCGGCCTCGTGGAGCTCCTCATATTCGGCGCGCACCACCGAAATGTCGCGGATATAGTCGCCGACGCCCTCCGGATCGGTGGCGCGGATTCCCAGCGCGAACGTGCCGCCGTCGGTGTTTTCGAAGACGATGCGGCCCGGCTCCCGGCTCAGCACCCTGACGTTGCTGACGACGAGCTCGCCCTGCCCCTCGTAATTGACCACGTAGACGCCCTTGCGTCCCTCCGCCGCCGCGCCGCCATTGCTCCAGTCCCAGATGTTGGAGACCGAGGTCGCGCCAGGCGGCAGGGCTGTCGGCCAGCCGTCGGCGTCCAGATAGCCGCCCGCATCCAGATCGGCGTTGGAGAACGCCCCCCATTTGTCCGACATGTGCCCAAGCCAGGGTCGGCTGGTTTTCGCCAGATCGATGAACGGCGTTTGAGTCGACCAGTCGGACAGGCCGGTGGGGTTGAGGGCGATGGAGGGATTGGAGAGGCCTTCCGCGGACTCGGCGGCGGCCAGGAGTTCACTGGGCAGCATTAGCGTAACCTTTACAAACGCGAGCGCGATGAACGCCACTAACAGGGTTCTCACGAGACGACCGCGCCGACCGCCTCGGTATTCATGAAACATACAAGTATTAATGGGAACTTACCCAAGAAACCTGCCTCCCCGTTAACATGAACGCCGACCAGTACGCGAGACAATCAGCGCTCATGCCCTATCTATACCACCAAGTCGCCACATGTTTCCAGCGCGGTTTTCGGAACGACGGACCGCCGCGCTCCCATCCCGCAAGCGCGTCCTCCCAGTCTGCCGCATTGACAATCGCCTCTATTATGAACGATGCTTTAAGGGTATTTTCGTTGGTCCGGCCTGGCTTCGCGGGAAGGGGGTCCCGCCGCCGGATCCTGGGGAGCAAACCCGCGTCGCAGCGCGCGTTTTTCTGAAAGCGGCCTTCGAAAGCCGCGCGGCGTCGGGACCGCCGCCGGGCTTGATCGGGCGCATCGACGCCGCATTTCAAGCGTAAGGGACGCGTGAACGCGACTCGCGTAACATTGAAATCACATGCAGCCGCATTGCGTCCGGACCCGTCGTCCCGGCGCCCGCGGGCGATGGACGCGCCCGACGCGCCGGAAGTTGGATGAAGGGATTGATCATGATCGTCGCCCGCCGCCGCATCGCCGTCTTTCTGCTGATTCCGTTCATGCTGTTTCTGGCCGGCTGCGAATCCGCCGAGGAGCGCAAGCTCGCCCATCAGGAACGCGGCCTCGCCCTTGTCGAGGAGGGTCGCCCCAAGCTCGCCGTCATCGAATTCACCAACGCCCTGCGCATCGACGAGGCGTTCCTGCCCGCGCATCGCGCGCTCGCGGCGCTTTACAAGGATCAGGGCGACCAGCCCCGCGCCGCGGCGCATTTCAAGATCATCGTCGAGGCCGCCCCCGAAGACGTGGAGGCCCGCGCCAGCCTCGGGCGGATCCTGTTCGAGCTTGGCGATCTGGACGGGGCGGGCGCGCAGGCCGCCGCCGCCCGCGCAATCGCCCCCGACGATCCGAGGCTGCTTGGCCTGCAGGCCGCCGTCGATTTCATGGGCGGCGACGCGGCGGCGGCGCTGCCCGCCGCGCGCAAGGCGCTCGCGGCCGATCCCGGGGTGACCCTGGCGCGGCTGGTGCTCGTGGCCGACCGCATCCAGGCCGGGGATCCGCGCGGCGCCCTCACCCATCTCGACGACCCTCTGGAGGAAAAGGCCGACGGCTTCGAACTGGGCCTGATCCGCATCCGCCTGCTCGAACAGCTCGATGATCGCGCGGCGGTCGGCGCGACGCTGAAGAAGCTGGCGGCCCTGCAGCCGGAGAATGACGGCGTCCGCCTCGCCATCGCCCGCTGGCACATGCAGGCCGACCCGCCCGACGCCGCCGCCGCCGAGGCCGAGCTGCGCGCCGCCGCCGCCCTGCGCCCCGAGGATCCGGACGCCGCCCTGCGGGTGGTGGATTTCCTGCGCCAGACCGCCGGCATGGACGCCGCCCGCGCCGAACTGGAGCGGCTCGCCGCCCCCGCCGGGGCGCCGGCGGTCTATGAGCGCGCGCTGGCGACGCTGGAGGCCAATGCCGGCGATCGCGCCGGGGCCATCGCCCGCATGGAGGCCGCCGCCGACGACGACTCCGATCCCGAGGCCGCCGATCAGGCCCGCATCCTGCTGGCCCGGATGCTCGACCCGGCGACCGAGGGGGCGCGCCGCGCGGCGCTGATCGAGGAGGTTCTGGCGCGCGATTCCAGCAATATGGACGCGCTGGTCATGCGCGCCGGACAGCGCATGCGCGCCGATGACTACGAGGCCGCGATCGCCGATCTGCGCACCGCGCTGGACGCCGCGCCCGAGTCCGCGACGATCTACGAGATGATGGCCGAGGCCCATGAGCGCAACGGCGCGCCGGCGCTGGCCGCCGAGCGCCGGGCGCTGGCGGTGCGCGCCTCGCAGAACGCCCCGGGCCCGTCCCTGCGCTACGCCGGAACGCTGATGGCCGAGGGCAAGGCCGGCAGCGCCGAATCGGTGCTGCTTGACGCGCTGCGCCGCGCGCCCAAGCACCGCGGCCTGCTGACCGCGCTGAGCCGGGTGCGCCTCGCCCGCAAGGATTGGCAGGGCGCGCGCGAGGCCATCGCCGCGCTCGAGACCGCCGGCGACGTGCGCCCGGCGGTGACCGATCAGCTGCGCGCCGCCGCGCTGGCCGGCGAGGGTCGGGTCGCCGAGACCCTGTCGGTGCTCGAAACCGGCTGGGAGACCCGCGGCGAAGCCCGCGACCTGGAGGCGCTGGTGCGCGCCTATGCCGGCGCCGGCGAATTCGACAAGGCCGAGGCGCTGCTGCGCGCGCGGCTGGAGGACGCCCCCGAGGATCTGGCGGCGCTGACCCTGCTGGCGCGGCTGCGCGAGGCCGCGAGCGATCCGGCGGAGGCCGAGGCGCTGCTGCGAAAGGCCATCGCCGCCGCCCCGGAGAACGGCCTGATCTACGACGCCCTGGCCCGCTTCCACGACCGCCGCGGCGCGGCGGACAAGGCCGCCGCCGTGACCCGCGAGGGGCTGGCCAGGGACCCCGCCAACCCGGCCCTGCGCTTTCGCAACGCCATGCGGCTGGAACTGGAGGGCGATTACGAGGGCGCGATCGCCATCTACGACGCGCTGTACGACGCCGATCCGGGGGATTCGCTGGTGGCCAACAACCTCGCCAGCCTGCTGTCGGATTACCGCGATGATCCCGAGAGCCTCGCCCGGGCGGCGACGGTGGCGCGGCGGCTGCGCGGTTCGCAGGTCCCGGCCTTTCAGGACACCTATGGCTGGACCCTGTTCCTGAGCGGCGATCATGCCGGCGCGATAGCGACGCTGCGCGAGTCCGCGGCGGCGCTGAGCGGCAACGCCATCGCGCAGCATCACCTCGCCATGGCCTATTGGAAGCTGGATCAGGGCGGGCTGGCGCGCGAACGGTTCCGGCGCGCGCTGGAGCTTGCCGACGCCGGCGCCCCCTACCCCCAGCGCCCGGAGGCCGAGGCGGCGCTGGCGGCGATCGCGGCGGCCGAGACCGCCGCCGCGGCGAAGGCGGGGGCGGGGGCGGGGGCGGCCGGAGAATGACACGCCGGAGATTTGACATGACCAGACGCCTGATATCCGGGGGCGCGGACGCCCTGGAGCCCGCCCCCCTGCGCATCCGGGGAGGGCGGCGCCCGTGACCACGTTCGAGGACAGCGCGCAGGGCGGGTCGGGGCTGGACATCGACATCCCCTATTATCTTTCGGTGCTGCGCCGGCGGTTCTGGCTGTTCTTCGCGGTCTGGGTGCTGATCGCCGCGCTCGGCGTCGGCGTCGCCTATGTGCTGCCGCCGGTCTACGAGGCCCGCGCCCTGATCCTGGTGGAATCCCAGCAGATCTCCACCGACCTGGTGCGCTCCACCATCACCGCGCCGGTTTCCGAACGGATCGCCATTATCCGCCAGCGCCTTCTCACGCGTGATACGCTATTCAAGCTATTGAAAAAGCACGGTGTATTTAATAACCGCTCCGATATGTCGCCCAATGACAAGGTGACCGCGATGCGCGAGGCGGTCCAGCTCAAGCAGCTTGCCCTCGACCCGGGCGCGCGCTGGAACCGCAGCCAGTCCTCGGCCACGGTGTTCTCGGTCAGCTTCACCGGGGACAACGGCGCCATCGCTGCGGCGATGGTCAATGACATGGTCACCCGCATTCTCCAGCAGAACGCGCAGCTGCGCAAAAGCCGCGCCGAGACCACCGCCAGCTTCTTCGCCCAGGAGGCCGAGCGCCTGTCCCGGGAGCTGATCGCCGTCGAGAGCAAGATCCTGACCTTCATGCAGGAGAACGAGGAATCGCTGCCCGACAGCCTCGATTACCGCCGTGAACAGCTGGACCTGCTGCAGGAGCGCGCCCGGTCTCTGGAACTGCGCAAGCTGGAGCTGCAGCAGGAGCGCTCTTCGCTGACCTTCATCCTCGACAGCGTCGAGAGCCCGGCGCAGTCGGAGATGGAGCGCGCGCTGGAGGCCGCGCGCCGCGAATTGTTCGAGCGCAGCGCGCTTCTGTCGGCCGAGCATCCCGTCATCCGCAGCCTGCGCTCCCGGGTCGCCGCCTACGAGGCCGCCTTCGCCGCCGAGCAGGCGGCGAAATCCCAGAGCGCCGCCGATGGCGCGGCCCTGGCCGCGCCGCCCTCCCCCGCCGCCGTCGAGGCCCGCCGCCGGCTGGCCTTCATCGACGCCCAATTCGGCTATATCGACGCGCAGCTGGCCAAGATCGACGACGAGCGCGCCGCGCTGCAGCGCTCGATCCTGGCCACGCCGAGCGTCGAGATCGCGCTCAACGCCCTGCAGCGGGTGCGCAGGGAAACCGAGGACCGCCACCAGATCGCCCGCGCCAAGCTGGCCGAGGCGCGCACCGGCGAGCAGCTTGAGGACAAGCAGCAGGGCGAGCGTTTCGAGGTGATCGAGCAGGCCGTCGTGCCGGAGAAGCCGATCAGGCCCAACCGGGTGAAGATCTCGCTGCTGGGCATCGCCGGGGGCTTCGCCGCCGGGATCGGGCTGATCCTGCTGCTGGAGATGATGAGCGGCGTGGTGCGCCGCGCCGCCGATCTGGACCGCATCCGCCGTCAGCCGCTGGCCATGCTGCCCTATATCGTCACCCCCAACGAACACCGCCGGCTTTGGGCCGGGCGCATCGCCGCGCTGCTGCTGGTCTTCGGCGGCGGGGCGGCGGCGCTTTGGGCCATGGACGTCTATTACCTGCCGCTGGAGGTGGTGGCCCAGAAGCTGCTGGAGAAATCGAAGCTGGACGGCGTGATCGAGACGATCCGCCTGCGCTTCAACTGAAGATGTTGCGCCGGATGGCGGGAGAGGTGACGATGACGACGACAGGAGCCAGCCAGGCCATGGTCCCGGAGCGGCGCGCATGAATCTGTTCAAGCCATCCATGGAGGCCGCCGTCGCCGCGCCCCTGCGCCGGCGCTCAAGCGCCTCGGACGCGGCCTGGGCGCGGCTTGAGCCGGTGAGCGTCGACGTGGCCGGGCTGCGCCGCAAGCGGGTGGTGACCATCGACCGGGCCGATCCCGCGCACATGCCCTTCGACATGCTGCGCACGCAGCTGCTGCAGACCATGCGCGACCGGGGCTGGCTGTCGCTGGCGGTGACCTCGCCGGGGCCGGCCTGCGGCAAGACCCTCACCTGTCTCAACCTCGCCTTCAGCTTCGCCCGCCAGCGCAAGGCGCGCATCCTGCTGGTGGAGCTGGACCTGCGCCGCCCGGCGCTGGCGGGGATGCTGGGCGCAACCCCGCGCCGCCCGGTGGGCGATCTGCTGTCGGGCAGGGCCGCGGCGGAGGAGGCCCTGGCGCGCGTCGGCGACGGGCTGGCCATGGCCTTCGCCGACGGGCCGGTCGCCAACCCGGCGGAACTGCTGCACGATCCGAGCACGCTGGAATCGCTTGACGCCATGGTCACGGCGCTGGAGCCGGATCTGGTGATCTACGACCTGCCGCCGATGCTGGTTTCCGACGACGCCGCGGCGTTTCTCGCCCATGCCGACTGCGCCATGCTGATCGCCGCCGCCAACGAGACCGAACTGAAGGACATCGAGCGCTGCGAGAGCCAGATGGAGGCGCTGACCGAGGTGCTGGGCATCGTGCTCAACAAATGCGAGTTCACGCCGAAAATCTATTACGGCTACACGAATAAATGAACCCCGCGCCGCCGGCCGGGAGGCGCTGACATGCCCAACGCCTTCGCCTATCTGGCGCTGTTCGCCTGGCCCGCGGTCGCGCTTTCGCTGTTTCGCCGGCTGCCGGCGCATCGGGCGATGATCTGGACCATTCTGGCGGGGTATCTGCTGCTGCCCGAAAGGACCGCGGTGGACCTGCCGCTGCTGCCGGCGTTCGACAAGGTTTTCATCCCCGCCGCCGCGGCGCTGCTGTTCAGCTGGCCGGCGCTGCGCGCCCGGGGCGGGCTGGGGCTGCTGCGCGGGCCCATGACCCCGCTGGCGCTGCTGTATCTGCTGGTCCCCTTTGCCACCGTCGCCATGAACGGCGATCCGGTGGTCGCCGGCCCGCGCGTGCTGCCGGGCCTGGCGCTTTACGACGCCTTCGCCTTCGGGCTCGGCCACGCGGTGCTGCTGCTGCCCTATCTGCTTGGCCGCCGCCTGCTGGCCGACGAGCCGGCGCAGCGCGACCTGCTGCTGGCGCTGGCGCTGGCGGGGATCGCCTATACGCTGCCGGCGCTGTTCGAGGTGCGCATGAGCCCGCAGCTGCACACCTGGATCTACGGGTTCTTCCCCCACAGCTTCGCGCAGCAGGTGCGCTATGGCGGGTTTCGCCCGGTGGTGTTTCTGGAGCACGGCCTGCGGGTGGCGATGTTCCTGGCCATGGCGCTGCTCGCGGCGGCGGCGATATGGCGGCTGGAGACCGGGGCGCGCCGCGCCCGGTTCGCGGCCGCGACCGGCTGGCTGCTGATGACGCTCGTGCTCGCCAAATCCGCGACCGCCCTGGTGCTGGCCGCCCTGTTCCTGCCGGTGATCCGGTTTTTCGGCCCCCGTCCGCAGCGCCTGTTGGCGGCGGTCGTGGGGCTCGCGGTGCTGCTCTACCCGATGCTGCGCGGCGCCGATCTCGCGCCCGTGGACATGGCGATGGAGATCGCGGACGGGATTGACGCGGAGCGCGCGGGATCCCTGCTCTATCGGTTCGACAACGAGGACATCCTGCTGGCCCGCGCCAATGAACGCCCGTTTCTCGGCTGGGGCGGCTGGGGGCGCAACCGCGTCTATGACCAAGTCTCGGGCCGGGATCTGAGCGTCACCGACGGGGCGTGGATCATCACCATCGGTTATTATGGCTGGCTGGGCTACATCGCCGAATTCGGGCTGCTGACCCTGCCGCTGATCCTGGCTGCGCGGCGGCGCTTTCGCGGCCTGGCGTCGCCGGCGTCGCTGGCGCTGGGGCTGATCCTGGCGGCCAATCTGGCCGACCTGATCCCGAATTCCTCGCTCACCCCGCTGACCTGGCTGATCGCCGGAGCTTTGGCGGGGCGGCTGGAGCAGCGGGTCCGCATGCCCGGCCCGGGCCGTCGGAACGCGCTGCATCCGCTGAAGCGCCAGAGAACAGGCGGGGCCTGCGGATAGCCGCCCGAGTGTCGAGCGGAGTTCCGGCTGGATGCGCCACCACCCCTGAACCGTCATTCGCCCCGCCCGCGGCCGGGGGCGAGCTTGTCGAGCAGTTCGGCGAAACTGGCGCCGAACCGCAGGTCGATATCGGGCCGGTAATGCCCGTCGGAGCGGAACCCCGATCGATCGCGGGGGTTGAAATGCTCGGCGGTGGCGAAATACGGGACGCGATTGCGTTCGAGCGCCGGCCGGGCGATCGCCAGCAGATCGGCGTCGCCCGGATTTCGGGCCTGAATCAGCATCGCCACCGGGATCTGACCGTCGGCTCTCGCTGTCGCCGCGAACGCCGCGATCATGCGTTGCAGGATTTCGGCGTAGGGGTATCCGTTTCCGGAAACAATCGCCGCCTCGGATCCGGGTTTGCATAGACGGCGTTGACCGAAGGCGCGATCCCGTCCGCGATCACGATTTTCTTGATCAGACCCAGCAGGCACAGCACGCCGCCGCGACCGACGGCCTCCCAGCCGAGAACCCGAGGCGTCGTGATGTTCGGCAGCAGGTTCTTCGCCCGCTCGATGGGACCGGCCACCAGTTGCGGAAAGAAGGCCACGAACAGCGCGAAATCCAGAAAATCCCGCGTAGGTTCGAGGTTGCGGCGGTAGATGTCGATCGTGTAGCTGAGCGTCTGGAACGTATAGAAGGAAATTCCGACCGGCAGCAGGATCGAGAGCGTGAACGGATCACCCTCGTAGCCGATGGCGGCAAGCAGATCCGAAAAGCTTTCGACAAAAAAGCCCAGATACTTGAACACGCTCAACATGCCGAGATTGGCGCCCAGCGAAATCCCGAGAAGCAAGCGGCGTTTTCGTTCGTCGGCCTCGGCGGCCATGCGCAGACCAACAAGAAAATCAATCGTCGTGCTCAGAAGGATGAGGCCGAGGAACCGCCAATCCCAGGCGCCGTAGAACACGTAGCTTGCGACCAGAAGCATCCGGTTCTGCGCCCTGAAAGGAAGCAGGGCATGCAATATGGCGACGATCAAAAAGAACGCCCAGAAATTCAGTTCTATGAACAGCATTTCGCATTGCGCCTCCAACGCGCATTAAATGCTTATTCTTGCTTCCCTGTTCATGACATGAAACCACGATCATGCGCGCATGAAATCCGCATCTACCAGACGCGCCAGACCAGCGCGAAAAGCCCCGGGATGACCGCCAGCATCGCCCAGTCGCGCCATAGCCTCCGGACCCCTGCCCGCCCGCTGCGCGCCAGCAGCAGCGGGGCGCTCGCCAGGGGGCTCAGCGCCACGACAAGCAGCGCGCCGTCGAGGCCGAACGCGTTGAACGCGGCGGCGAGCGCGAGGATGAGCGTCGCCGCATGCAGCGCGGTCGACAGCATGATGGTCAGGCTTTCGCCCCGGCCGAGAATGAATGCCCAGAAAGGCTCGTAGCGCATCGGCAGCAGCCGGAAGGCGAGCAGCGCCAGATAGCCCCCCGCCACCTGATAGGCGGGCGGGTAAAGCAGCCCGATCAGCGCCGCCCCGGCCATCAGGAAAACCGCGAACCCGACCAGCGAAATCGCCTCGAAGACCAGGCGGAACCTAGTGAAAATCCGGTTGAAATCGCCGCCGCTGCGCAGGATTTCGGCGATGGCCGGAAACCCCACATTGCCGCTGAGCCGGTGCATGACGTCAACCCCCACCTGCACCCAGAGGATCGCGATGACGTAGAACCCGAAGCTTTGCTTGTCGAGCAGCGCGCCGAGGATCAGCTTGTCGGCGTTGTTGGCCACGTAGCTGGCAAGCGACGAGCCGATCAGCCAGCGGCCGAACTTCCACAGCTCGTCGACGATCTCGCGATCCCAGACAAAGCCCATGCGCGGCGTGGCGAAGACGACATGGCTGGCGGCGAGGCGCGCGACGCCGCCCACCAGCATCCCCGCCAGCAGCGCCCAGACCGAAGGCTCGATCTGCGCGAACCCGACCATCGCGACAAGCCCGACGACCTGCGCGCCCAGCTCCAGCGCCGTGAGCCGGGCCAGCCGCATCCGGCGCTGCGCAAGGAACATGGTCGTCGGCTCGAACCCCTTGATCAGCAGCGCCAGCGAGGACGCCGCGATCAGCGCCGGCAGCTCCGGGTCGGCGTAGACCGTGCCCGCAGGCGCCCAACAGGGCGCGGCCAGCGCCAGCGCCCCGGCGGTGAGCGCCACCATCAGCGTGATCAGCGCCGAGCGCAGGATCTGCACGCTCCAGGCCACGCGCAGGAAATGCGCATCCTCGCCGCGGGGCGAGCGCACGACGCTGGTGCGAATGCCGATATCGGTGAGCATGGTCAGGGCGATATGCACCGTCACCACCATCGCCATCAGCCCGAAGGCCTCGGGCGCGAGGATGCGGGTCATCACCAGGTTGCCGGCCAGCCGCATGGCCTGGCTCGCGCCCATGCCGCCGACGCTCCAGATCCCGGCGCTCAGCGCCCGGGTCCGCAGCGACGCAGGATCCCCGGCGAGCCCTTTCAGACGTTGGATCAGGAACATCGGCTACGCAGGTCTCCTTCAGCCCCCCGACCGCTTCGGCCCGCCAAGACCGCCCGCGATCAGGGGCACGCTACGGATTCGACTACAGGCTCGGCACGAAACGCGGCAGCACCGGGAGCATCTCGCGCAGCATGCCTTGCAGGCGGGCTTCGGCGTCGGCCTCGGTTTCCTTGTCTCCGATGCGCGAGATCAGCCGCACCAGCGCGCCATCGGTGCGCCCGGCGCTCAGCGCGCTCCACAGGATCCAGGCCTTGGCGGCGTAATCCGAGGCGGTGCGCTGGCCCGGCTGTTCGAACCAGAAATACACCACCTGGCGCACCACGCCCTTCTGGATCACCGCCCGGGTCACCGGGAACGGCGCCGCCGCGCCCATGGCGGCGGCGACGTCGATCTTTTCAATCCGCGCCACCTCCCAACCGCCGCCGGGGATGCAGATTTCCGGCGAATGGATGCCGCCCGCGGTCTGGTCGGCATACCAGGCGATCAGCAGATCCACGCTGCCGTCGCGCCGCTCGAAGGGCGCCCAGTAATAGTCGTCCGCCCCCAGCGCGGATCGCACGCTTGGCGACACCCGCCGCGGCAGGCCGGCGCGCCACTGTTCCGGCCCCGCGCCCAGGTCGCGGGGAAACAGCGCCAGGGGGTCGCGCGCCGGCTCGACCTGGGCGCGCGCCGGCGCCCCGTGCCAGACGACCGCGGTTCCGGTCACGATCAGCAGCGCGGCGACCAGCGCCGCCGAAGGGCGCACGTTCAGGATCCGCGCGATCTGCGCGCCGAGCCCGCTGAAATCCAGCACCACCGCCTGGCGCAGGGTCAGCCTGCCCTGCAGTTTCAGCATCAGCGCCGCCATCCCGATCAGGATGACGATGCAGGCCACGAAGATCACCCAGCCTTCGAGCAGATGGCCGAGCCCCTCGGCCTGGTCGATGCCGTAGCGGTCCACCAGGATGCCCACCAACCCGATGCGCAGGGTGTTCATCAGCACCGCCAGCGGCGCCGCGGACAGCAGCAGGATCGCCTTCTGCCAGACCGGGCCGCGCAGCAGCGTGGCGAAGACGTAGGAGAAGCTCATGATCGGAAACAGGTAGCGCAGCCCGGAGCAGGCCTCGGCCACGTAGAGCTTGTAGATGCCCAGATCGATGATGTTGCCGTCGAGCAGCACCGGCACCCCCGCCGCCTGGATGATCGCCACGCCGAGTTCCGAGGAAAACAGCTGCAGCGTGGTGGAGACCTTCCAGTAGAGGATCCCCGGCAGCGGCAGCATGAAGACCAGATGCAGCACCGAGGGCCAGAACCCCTTGCCGCGCCGCCAGCCGAAGCCGATGAGGATGACGGCGCCGACGCCGAGGATCAGCGCGTAGGCGACGATGTCGTCGATCTGCGTCGCCATGCCCAGCAGCGCGAAGGCGATGGAAAACACCAGCAGCGCCACCCCGTGCCAGCGGTCGGTGACCGGGCCGGTCGCGGGGGGCACGTCCTTCATGTGATTGAGAAACAGCAGGGCGGAGAGCATCGGGATCACCGGGCCGTGGCTGTATTCGATCTGCTGCCAGGCGGTCCCCAGCGCCGCCAGCCCGTTCTGGAAAAGCGTCGCCGCGGCGAGGACCAGCAGCAGCATCAACGCCGGTCCGGCGACGCGGCCGGGGCCGCCGGCCTCGCCCTGGCGTCCGTCTGCGAGCGTTGTCGTATACAGCGTCATGGGCAATGCTCCTGCGCGATGCGGGAAAGGGGTCGCCGGGCGCCCTGCGCGCGCCGGGGGCGATCGCCGCGATGTCGCGCGCGGCATTCGCCAAAAGCCTTTCGGACTGGATTTCTACGCATCGTTCCGGTCATGGCGTCACATCGCCCGCCGTTTTTCGAGGCGGCTTCGGCCCCGGCTTCGGCCGGGGGGCGGCGCCCGCCTGCCGTCACGCGCTTGCGCGTTCATGCAACATACATGATTCGACGTCGGCGAACAACGCGCCCGCAAACCGTAAAACCCGCCCGCAAACCGAAAGGGGCCGCCGATGCCCGGCGGCCCCTTTTGTCATCCGCGGATGCGGCGATGGATCCTGATCAGACGCCCGAGCGACGGCGCACCGAGAAGCCGAGCACGGCGAAGGCCGAACCCAGCAGCAGGACGCCCGCCGGCAGCGGCACGGCGGAGACGGTGAAGTCGAGATTCCTGGCGTCGCTGAAACCGGTCCACGTGGCGCGGAGGAACTGGATCTCGAGGTCGGTCGTGAAGGTGGTGGTCAGCGACGCATTGTCGATGCCCGGGCCCGAGATGCTGTTGAGAACCGTCGCCATGTCCGCCGCCAGCCAGGAAATGGTCAGGTCGGTGAACGGGTCCCCGATGCTGTCGGTGGAGAAATTGGTCGCGACCACCCCGGCGCTCGTGGACTGGAATTCGAACCAGATGCTGCCGCTCTGGCTCGCCGCCGCCGGATCGAACGCGAGGTTGCCCGCGAATTCGTCATTGACGCTGATCGAGTTGACCCCGAAATCCGCGCCCATCGTCACGGGGGTTCCGGATCCGTCGGTCAGGGAGTCCAGCAACAGCGGGTTGAAGGAGCCCGGCGTGTATTCCAGCGATCCGTTGGTCGAACTGGTCACGGCGCTTGCCGTCAATGGCATCGCCGCAATTGCGACCGCAGCCGCCAAGGCTTTGAGATTCATGGCATCCTCGCGTGTTTTGAGATGTGCCCCAGAAATACGCGGGAGGCATCGCACCCATGCGAAATTCAAACTGTCTGCAGAAAGGTTAACAAACGCCGCGATGCAGCGCAAGGTTAACATCGCCTTCATGCGCAATGCCCGCCCGCCCGCCGCGGCAGGCGGCGGAAACCGTCCGTGGCGCCAGTGACAATTGGCTTTCGGCGCCGCCGGTTTCGGTGCTATTGGATGAACGCGATCCAGCGCATTTCAAAAGCGAATTCAGACAAGATCCGGAGACGCCGATGACCGGCCCGACATTCATGTACGGCGCGCTGCGCTCCGGCACCACGATGTTTCGCCTGATGCCGGGCGCGCATGAGGCGCTGCATGATCCGGGCGAGGCCGACTTTCTGTTCGATCATCTTCGCCCGGCCCCCGCCCCCGTGGATTGGCGCTATGATCTGGAGGCGCTGCGCAACGACCGCATCTTTCGGGCCGCGCGCATCGCCGCCGGTCCTGACGATGTGGGCGCGGCGGGCGTCGCGCGGCTGATGGACAGGATGCTGCCGGACCGCGCCCTGATCTCGATACCCAACATCCATCGCAACGTGGACCGGATGCTCGACGTGTTCCCGGCGGCGCGGGTCATTCATCTTCTGCGCGATCCCCGGGACGTGGCCCGCTCGACCATCGGCATGGGCTGGGCCGGCAACGTCTATCACGGCGTCGATCACTGGATGTCCACCGAACGCGCCTGGGACCGGGCGGCGGCGCGGCTGGCGCCCGGGCGATGCCTGGAGATCCTCTACGAGGACCTGGTCCTGAATCCCGAGGAGACCCTGGACAGGACCTGCGCCTTTCTCGGGGTGGCGCCCTCACGCCGCATGCTCGACTACCATCGGAATTCGACCTATGGCGCGCCGGACCCTGGCCTGGTCGCGCAGTGGCGGCGCAGGCTTTCGCCCCGCGAAATCGGTCTGGTGGAGAGCAAGGCGGGCGATCTGATGGCCCGGCGCGGCTATGCGCCGAGCGGCCATCCCGCGCAGCCCCCGACGCTGACGGAGCGAATCGGCCTGTCGGTCCAGAACCGGGCGCGCCGCCTTGGTCATGCGCGGCGGACATACGGGGCGCCGCTGGTGCTGGCCGAACAGGCCCTGCGCCGTCTCGGCGCGCGCCGCGCCCACAGAAAGCTGCGCCTGCGGATGCAGGAGATCGACACCCGGAACCTGAAATAGGCGCCCCCCGAATGTCCCCAGCCCCCTCGCCCGCCGCGCCGCAAGACGCCCGGATCGTCGTCTCCATCGTCAACTACGGCGCCGCGGACATGGTGGCCGCCGCCCTGGCGCCGCTGCTGGACGAACTGTCGCGATTCGCCGCCCACGCGGTGCTGATCGTGGACAATGATTCGCCCGAGGGCGCGCCGGGCGGGGACGGCGACAGGCTGGCGGCGCATCTGCGGCGGCTGGGCGATCCCTCGGTCCGGCTGATCCGCTCGGCGCGCAACGGCGGCTTCGCGGCGGGCAACAACCTCGCCTTCGCGGCGCTCGCGAATCTGGACTGGACGCCGGACGCGGTGCTTTTGCTCAACCCCGACGCCGTGATCCGCCCCGGCGCGCTGCGCGAGATGGTCCGGGTGATGGGCCTGAACCCGCGCATCGGCGTGGTCGGCGCGCGGCTGGAAAGACCCGACGGGTCGAGCTGGGTCGCGGCCTTCCGCTTCCCCTCCATGATGGGTGAGTTCGCGCGCGAAACCGGGCTGAGCGTCATCGCCAATCGCTGGCCGATCCTGATCCCGGACACGGAGATTCCGGTTCGGGCCGACTGGGTGTCGGGCGCGGCGATGCTGATGCGCACAACCATGCTGGAGGAGATCGGCGGCATGGACGAGGGCTATTTTCTCTATTTCGAGGAAACCGACTTCATGCTGCAGGCCGCGCGCGCGGGGTGGGAGACCTGGCATGCGCCTGAGGCCCGGGTCATGCATGACGCCGGAAGCACCACCGGCATCGGCGACGGTCGTCCGCTCCACGGGCCCATGCCGGCCTACTGGTTCGCTTCGTGGCGGCGTTATTTCGCGAAAAACCACGGCGCCCCCTACGCCGCCGCGACCGCTGTGCTGAAGCTCTGCGGCATGGCGCTTGGCACGGCGCAGCGCCGGCTCAGGCGCATGCCGACGAACCTGCCGCCGGGCTTCGTGGGAATGTTCGCCCGACGCTGCGTTCTCGGGGCGAACGCGGCGGACGCCCCCCTGCCCGGCAACGACGGCAACGCCCCCGCCCGCCCAAGTCCCGATCCGAGTCCCGGCGTGAACCGCGCGGCGCCTTAATCGGGCGGCCTGAATGGAGAGCCCCGGATGACCGATCGCCCCAGAATTCTCGTCATCGCCGAGGCGGCGAATCCCGAATGGGTCAGCGTGCCGCTGGTGGGCTGGTCGCTCGCCCAGGCGCTGCGCGACGTCGCGGAGGTTCACCTGGTCACGCAGATCCGCAATCGCGAGGCGATCCTGCGCGCGGGTCTGGTCGAGGGCGAGGATTTCACCGTGATCGATTCCGAGGCGGTGGCGCGCCCGCTCTGGAAGCTTGCGGGACGGCTGCGCATGGGAAAGGGCAAGGGCTGGACCATGGGACAGGCGATCGGCGCCGTGTCCTACGCCTATTTCGAACGCTTGATCTGGAAGCGTTTCGGCCCGGACATCCGCGCCGGGCGATTTGACGTCGTGCACCGGATCACGCCGCTGAGCCCCACGGTTTCAAGCTCGATCGCCGCGAAATGCCGCCGGGCGGGCGTGCCTTTCATGCTCGGCCCGCTCAATGGCGGCGTGCCCTGGCCGAAGGGCTTTGACGCCGAGCGGCGGCGCGAGCGGGAATGGCTGTCCTATGTGCGCGGGGCCTACAGGCTTTTGCCCGGGCGCCGGGCGATGTTGAACGCCGCGGCGGCGATTCTGGTCGGCTCGCGCCACACGCAAGGCGAGATCCCGGCGCGCCACCGCGAAAAATGCGTCTATCTGCCCGAGAACGCCGTCGATCCCGCCCGGTTCTCGCGCCGCGCGGCGCCGCCCGGGCCGGGGCCGCTTCGCGCCTGCTTCATCGGGCGGATGGTCCCCTACAAGGGGCCGGACATGCTGCTCGAGGCCGCCGCGCCGTTGCTGCGGGACGGGCGCATGACCCTCGACATGATCGGCGACGGGCCGCTGACGGCGGCGCTCAGGGCCCAGGTCGCGCGCGACGGGACCGAGGCCGCCGTGCGCTTCCATGGCTGGCTGGCCCATGAGCGGGTGCAGGACGTCGCCGCCGAATGCGCGCTGCTGGCCTTCCCCTCGATCCGGGAATTCGGCGGCGGCGTGGTGCTGGAGGCGATGGCGCTGGGGCTGGCGCCGCTGATCGTGGATTACGCCGGGCCGGGGGAACTGGTGACCGGGGACACCGGCTTCACGGTTCCGCTTGGGGCGCGGGATGAAATCGTCGCCGCCTTCCGCGCCGCGCTGGAGCGGGTCGCGGCGAATCCGGGCGCGGCGGCGGAAGCCGGGGCGCGGGCAAGGGCAAGGGTCGAGGAGAGCTTCACCTGGGCGGCCAAGGCGGCGCAGGTGCGCGAGACCTATGACTGGGTTCTCGGGCGCCGCGCGGACCGGCCGGCGCCGTTTTGAGGCGGCGTTTTCATTGCGGGGCGGCCGACCGCCGCCTGGCGCAACCGGGGCGGATGCGCGGTGTGATCTGCTCGCCCGGATCGGTGGTTTGCGCGGGTCACGCCGCTTGCATTTCACGATCAGTCGCCGTTCATCACCCACTATGGAATGCATCGCACGCCCACGCCGTCCGCCCGACCGGGACAAGATCAGTCGTCATGTTTCTATTTCAGCATTTTGACCGCGCCGCGCGCATCGCGCTGCTTGCCATCGTCGCGCTTGCGGTTCTCGTCTTCGCCCTGACCCCGGTCGTCTATGACACCGATCATTTCGGCGACACGCTGTTCATGGCCAGCGCGGCGGGGCGGATCTTCAACGGCTATGCGCCGATGATCGATTTCGGCCATTTCTACGGAGGCGCGACCGGGCCGTTCGTCGCCTGGGCCTACCTGAGACGATCATCGGACACCGGGTCTTGCAGACCGGGTTTGAGCGAACAGGAGCGACAGTGACCCAGATACCGTTCAACCGCCCCTCGCTGGTCGGCAGGGAGGTCAGCTGCATCCGCGACGCCATCCGGCGCGGGCAGCTGGCGGGCGACAGTCACAACACCCGGAATTGCAACGACATCATCCGCGAATTCACCGCGGTCGATTGCGCCCTGCTGACGCATTCCTGCACCGGGGCCTTCACCGCGCGGGGCTGGACCAGCGTCATCCTGTCATTGCGGTTCCTGTCCGGGCTGATTCTGGCGGTGCTGGGCGTGCATGGCTTCCATGTCGGGCGGCTCTTCGCCGAGGGCCGGAACCGCCCGCGCATCCTGGTCGAGCGGATCGCGGATCGCGAACCGGACCGGACGGCGGATCGGGAGTTGAGCGAGGGCATGGGCCGATGAGCGGCGGCGGCGAGATCGCGATCAACGTCTCCATCATCAACTACCGCACCGCGCAGATGACCATCCGCTGCGCCGGCTCGGCGCTGGAGGCGCTCGACGGGCTCGACGGCCATGTCACGATCGTCGACAATTTCTCGGGTGACGGCTCCGCCGAGGAGCTCGCCGCATGGATTGACAGCCTGCCCGGAGATGCGCCTGTCAGCCTCGTGCGCTCGCCTGAGAACACCGGGTTTTCGGGCGGCCACAATATCGGCATGGGGGCGCGGCGCGCCGCATTTCATCTGCTGCTCAACAGCGATGCGCTGGTGCGCCCGGGCGCGATCGCGCGGCTGCTCGAAACCGCCCGCGCGAATCCCGATGCGGGCATCGTCGCCCCACGACTCGAATGGGAGGACGCGACCCCGCAGATCAGCTGCTTTCGCTTTCCCACGCCGATGAGCGAACTGATCCGCGGCGCCTGCAGCGGCCCGCTGACAAGGCTGCTGAAACGCTGGGACGTGCCGCTCGACCTTCCGCCGGATCCAGAGGAGATCGGCTGGGTCAGCTTCGCCTGCGTGCTGCTGCGCGCCCGGATGCAGGAGCAGCTCGGCCCGATGGACGAAGGCTATTTTCTCTATTCCGATGACACCGACTGCTGCTGGCGCGCCCGCCAGGCCGGGTGGCGGGTGATCTGCGATCCGCAAGCCCGGGTCGTGCATCTGCGCGGCGGCAGCGCCCCGGTCAAGGGGCTGGCGGCGGCGCGCAAGCGTCTGCCAGCGTATTTCTACGCCTCCCGCACCAGGCTTCTCTATCGGATGCATGGCCGGGCCGGATTGCTGGCCGCGAACCTGATGTGGCATCTCGGGCGCGGTGTCGCGCAGCTGCGCCGCCTGTTGGGCAAGCCGATCCCCTCGACGGTGGAGCGCGAGGCGCGCGACATCTGGATCAATTTCAGCGCGCCGCTTGGCGACCGGCGGGCGCCGGAGAATCAAAAGTGAAGGGATCGCTGGAGAAAACCGAAGGCCGGATGCGAAACGGCCCGGATTTCATCATCATCGGGGCCATGAAATGCGGCACCACCACGCTGGCCGCGCAGCTGGCCGCACAGCCCCGCGTGTTCATGACCACGCCCAAGGAGCCCAATTTCTTCAGCGACGACGACATCCACGCCCGCGGCGCCGCCTGGTATGAAAGCCTGTTCGCCGGGGCCGCGCCGGGGGACATCACCGGAGAGGCGAGCACCCATTACGCCAAGCTGCCCACCTATCCCGACTGCGCCGCGCGCCTGCACGCCGCCCTGCCCCATGCGAAGCTCATCTACCTGACCCGCGATCCGGTGGAGCGGCTGATCTCCCATTACATCCACGAATGGTCCATGGGCGCGATCGACTGCGGCATCGAGGAGGCCGTCGCGCACCATCCCGAACTGATCGCCTATGGTCGCTACGAGGCGCAGCTTGCGCCCTACGAGGCGCTTTTCGGAGCGGAGCGGATCCTGCGCCTGCGGCTCGAGGACATGCAGGCCGATCCCCAGGCGCTGCTCGAGCGGGTCGCGGCGTTTCTCGACCGCCCCGGCGCCTTTGCCTGGCGGGCGGAGCTGGGGCGCACGAATATTTCCGCCGAGCGCATCCGGAAATTTCCGTTCTATGGCTTGATCGTCGATCACCCGGCCGCGGCTGCGCTGCGCCGGGCGCTGGTTCCCAAAAGCCTGCGCAACAGGATTCGGGGCCGGTTGCAGATGCGCGACCGGCCGCAGGTGTCAGAGCAGACGCGCCGCTGGCTTGAGCGGCTGTTCACTGAAGGCCGGTGACGGCGTGAACAGGCGGGCATGGTCGCAAAGCCTGCGCCTTTGGCGCCGTCTTGATGGATTCAGGTTCCTGGCATGCGTATGCTGCGCAGCCTTGCCAAGACAGCAGATGGAGCGATCATGCCCGGCGCGAACCCGCCTGAATCCGGAATCGCCGGCGCCGTGGTCATCGGCCGCAACGAAGGCGCGCGGCTGGTCGCCTGCCTGCGATCCGCGCGGCGCGATCTGGCGCATGTCGTCTATGTGGACAGCGGCTCGAGCGACGGCAGCGGCGCGGCGGCGCGCGCGCTGGGGGTGGAGGTCGTGGAGCTGGACCTGTCGCGCCCCTTCACCGCCGCGCGGGCGCGCAACGCCGGCCTGCGCGCGCTGCGCGCCATTGCGCCGGACATCGCCCATGTGCAGTTCATCGACGGCGATTGCGAACTGCGCGAGGGCTGGGTCGCCGCCGCCTGCGCCTTTCTCGGGGACAACCCGAAGGCCGGCGTCGTCTGCGGCCGGCTTCGCGAGCGCTTTCCGGAAGCGTCGATCTGGAACGCCATGTGCGATATCGAGTGGAACACCCCGGTGGGCGAGGCCAAGGCCTGCGGCGGCATCGCGCTGATGCGGGTCGCCGCGCTGAAGATGGTCGGCGGCTTTCGCGACGACCTGATCGCCGGCGAGGAGCCGGAGCTCTGCGTTCGTCTCCGGCGCGCCGGCTTCGCCGTCTGGCGGCTCGACCGGGAGATGGCCTGGCATGACGCGGCGATGACGCGCTGGGGGCAATGGGCGCGGCGCACGCTCCGGTCCGGCTGGGCCTATGCCGAGGGCGCGGCGATCCACGGCGCGCCGCCGGAACGTTTCAACAGGAGGCAGATCCGCAGCATCTGGGTCTGGGGCGCGCTGGTCCCGGCGGCGATCCTGGGCGGGCTGCTGCTGGCGGCGGCGCTCGCGGCCCTTGGCGGCGGGTCATGGCCGCTGCCCCTGGCCTTCGCCGGGCTCGGGCTGCTCGCCTATCCGCTGATGGCGCTGCGCATTGCCCGCAACCGTCGCCGGCGGTTCCGCGATCCCTGGCGTTTCGCGTGGCTCTACGGCATGATCACCATGCTCGGCAAGCCGGTCCAGTGCCTTGGCGCGCTGCGCTTCCTGCGGGCGCGCCGGCGCGGGGAGACGCCCCAGATCATCGAATACAAGGCCGGGCCGGCCGACCGGACGCCGGCCTCCGGGGGCGCCGACTGATGCGGATCGCGATGCTTGGCTGCGGCTACGTGGCGAACATGTACCGGCTGACGCTGCCGATGCACCCGCAGCTGCGCCTCGCCGGGGTGCATGATCGCGAACGCGCCCGCGCCGAGACCATGGCCCGGCTGACCGGGGCGCCCGCCTATCCGTCGCTGGAGGCGCTGCTTGACGACGGCGAGACGCGGCTGGTCCTGAACCTCACCAACCCGCGCGAGCATTACGCCACCACGCGCGCCCTGCTCGAGGCCGGCAAGCATGTCTACACCGAGAAGCCGCTGGCCATGCGCCTTGACCAGGCGCAGGAGCTGGCCGCGCTGGCCGAAAGCCGCGGGCTGCTGTTGTCATCGGCGCCCTGCACGCTGCTCAACCCGGTGGCCCAGACCCTGTGGAAGGCGGTGCGCGCCGGGCGCGCCGGGCGCATCCGTCTGGTCTACGCCGAGATGGATGACGGCATGGTGTCGCGCGCCCCGCTGGCCAAATGGGTCAACGAGGCCGGCGTCGCCTGGCCTGCGGTCAATGAATTCGAGACCGGCTGCACCGTGGAGCATGCGGGCTACGCGCTGACCTGGCTCTGCGCCATGTTCGGCCCGGCCGAGCGCGTGACCGCGCAGTCCGAGATCCTGCTGCCCGACAAGATCCCCGGGATGCGCATCGCCGCGGCGCCGGATTTCTCCGTCGCCTGCATCCGGTTCCGATCCGGCGTGGTGGCGCGCTTCACCAACGGCGTCTACGCCGAGCACGACCACCGGCTGCGGCTGTTCGGGGACGAGGGCGTGCTGCAGGTGGCGGACCCGCGCAACGACCGCGCCCCGGTGACGCTGCGCCGCTATCACACCCTGCGCCGCCGCCGATTCCTGTCGCCCTGGGCGCAACGGCTGCGCCCCGCGGGCGGGCGCGAGCGCATCGCCGGCTATCGCGGCGCGCAGGTGCGCGATTTCTGCCGCGCCATCGCCGACATGGCGGACGCGATCGAGACCGGCCGGCCGGCCTATCTGGGCACGCGCTTCGCGCTGCACGTGACCGAACTGACGCTGGCCTGTCATCGCGCCACGCAGGCGTTTCAGTCCACGCCCTACGCGCCGGTCACCGATTTCCCGCCCATGGCGCCGCTGGAGGATGACGCATGAGCGCCGCCGGATCCGCGCCGCGGCTGCTGGTGACCGGGGCGAGCGGGTTCCTGGGGGGGCGCGTCATCCACCGGGCGCGGCGGCGCGGGCTTGCGCTGCGCGCCCTGTCGCGCCGGGCGACGAACGCCTGGGCCGGGGATGCGGGCGTCGAGGCGATCGCCGCCGATCTGTCCGCGCCCGACGCCGAGGCGGCGCTGCGCGGCGCGCTTGACGGGGTGGACGCGGTGATCCATGCCGCCGGCGCCATGCAAGGCGGCGACGAGGCCCATGCGCGCGACACCATCGCCCCGACCCGGGCGCTGATCGCCGCCATCGCCGCCTGCGCGACGCCGCCGCGCCTGGTGCTGGTGAGCTCCATCGCGATCTATGGCTGCGCCGCCATGCCCGCCTGGTCGACCCTGGACGAGACCGCGCCGCTGGAGCCCGACCCGGGCCTGCGCGACGCCTATTGCCGCGCCAAGCTGGCGCAGGAGGCGTTGGCGGTCCGCGCCGCGCAAAAGCTCGGCCTGCAGCTGCGCGTCATGCGCCCCGGCGCGATCTTCGGCCCCGGGCGGCTGTGGTCAGCGCGGCTTGGCGTCGCGAAAGGGCCGCTGCTGCTGCGCCCGGACGGCGGCGCGATCCTGCCCGCGATCCATGTGGAGCATTGCGCCGAGGCGCTGCTGCTGGCCGCCGCGACGCCGCTGACGCAAAGCGACATCCCGATCCCCGAGGGCGATGGCCGCTTCGAGGCGATCAACGTGGTTGATGACGACCCGCCGACGCGCGCGCGCTGGCTGGCGGCGCTCGCCGCCGCCGGCAAGACCCCGAAATGGGTTCTCCCCATGCCCCTGCGCCCGATGCGGGCGGCGTCAAAGGCGCTGAGCTTCGCGCCCGGGCTTGCCGCCCGCGCGCCGGGATTGCTGCGCGAACCCACGCTGGCGGCGCGGTTCCGCCCGCTGCGATACGCCAATGCGCGGCTGCGCGACCGGCTCGGCTGGCGCCCCGAACGGGATTTCGACGCGGCGATGCGCGACTCGCTGACGCCGGGCGGGACCGCGGGATGAGCGCGCCGCCCTCCCCCCGGCTTGCCGGTCCGATCGCCTATCTGAGCGGCGAATATCCGCGCGCCACGGACACTTTCATCCAGCGCGAGGTCGCAGCGCTGCGCGCGCTGGGGGTCGATATCCGCACCTGCTCCATCCGCCGCACCGCTCCGGCGCATCACGTGGGGGCGGAACAGCGCGCCGAGGCCGCCGGAACCTTTCACGTGCTCGACGCGGCGAAGAACCCGCTGCGACTGCTGGGCGCCCATGGGCGACTGTTCGCGACCGCGCCCCGGCGCTGGATCGCGGCGCTGGCGCTGGCGCTGCGCAGCGGGGCGCCGGGGATCGGAGGGCGGCTGTTCCAGCTGTTCTATTTCGCCGAGGCCGGCGTGCTGGCGCGGCGCCTGCAACGCGAAGGGGTCGTGCATCTGCACAATCATTTCGCCAATTCCAGCTGCTCGGTCGCGATGCTGGCGAGCGAATTGTCGGGCATCCCGTTCAGCTTCACCCTGCACGGCCCGGCGATCTTCTTCGAGCCGCGGAAATGGCGCCTCGACGAAAAGATCGCCCGCGCCGCCTTCGTCGCCTGCATCAGCCATTTCAGCCGCAGCCAGGGCATGATCTTCGCCGATCCGGCGCATTGGCCGAAGATGCGCATCCTCCATTGCGGCGTGGAGCCCCGCCGCTACGCGGGCGCGGCGCGCGTGGCGGACGGGCGGCGGCGATTGCTGTTCGTCGGCCGGCTGGCGCGGGTGAAGGGCCTGCCGATGCTGCTGCAGGCGCTGGCGACCGCGCGCGAGGGGCGCCCGGACCTGACGCTGCGCCTGGTCGGCGACGGCCCGGACCGAAGCTGGCTGGAAACCCGAACCCGGGAGCTGGGGATCCGGGAAGCGGTGGAATTCACCGGCTATCAGTCCCAGGACCAGGTGGCGGCGCATTTCGCCCAGTCCGACGTTTTCGTGCTGCCGAGCTTCGCCGAGGGCGTGCCGGTGGTGCTGATGGAGGCGCTGGCCAGCGGCGTGCCGGTGGTGGCGAGCCGGGTCGCCGGGGTTCAGGAACTGGTCGAGGAGGGCGAGAGCGGGTTTCTGGTCCCCCCCGGCGACGCCGCCGCCCTGGCGGCGCGGATCGCGACCCTGGCCGACGACCCCGCCCTGCGCGCGCGCATGGGCGAAGCGGGGCGGGCGAAGGTCGCCGCCGAGTTCGACGTCGCGACCGAAGCGGCGCGGCTGCTGTCGTTTTTCCGCGCAGGGGAGCGGGCGGCGGCGGAGACCGGCCCCAGGGCTTGAACTGGGCCTGAACTGGGCCTGAAATTTGCCTGAACAGGGGCATGGGCCGGGGGGCGAGGACGGGAACAAGGACGGGGCGCGCCCCCCTGCCCTTTCGCCGCGCGGATATTCAGGCCGGGGCGGTCCAGACCGAGGCCCGCGCCGCCTCGATCTCGGCGATCGCCCGGCGCTTGCCCACCAGCAGCGCGCGGCGCTGGTAGCGGCGGATGCTGGCGCGCAGCTCCGCGTCGTCATGCTGGGGCGCGCCCTTCATCCAGGCCGCGACATAGCCCCAGAGCATGGCCAGCCCGCCGATGACATAGGGCGGATGGGCCATGCGGAACGCGGCGGTGGCGGCGAAATACAGCGGGTCGCTGCCCATGTGGCGCTGGCCGTATCCGTGGCGCATGCGCCCGGTCAGCACGCCTTTCTGGCTCGACCCCATGGGGCGCAGATGTTCAAAGCGCAGCTCCGGGTCGTCCCAACTGCGCACGATCCAGCCGAGCTGGCGGGATTTGTGGCAGTCGATGGCGTCCCACATCACCTCATGCGCGAAGCCGCCGATCTCGCGAAAGCAGCGCACGCGGTAGAATTTGGTCATGCCCACCGACATTTCGTCGCCGCATTTCTCGCTGACCATCGCCCCCGAGGCGGCGCGGAAATACGGCTTGCCGCTGCAGCTGCCGAGGCGGGGTTCGGCGTTCATGCGCGCGATCAGGGTTTCGAAATAGCCCGGCGGCAGATCCAGATCCAGATCGAGCTTGCAGACGAAGCCGAAGGCGTCGAGATCGACCTGTTCGAGCCCGACGCAGAACGCCTCGATCACCCCGGGCCCCACGGCGCGATGGCCGCGATCGGGCTTGCGCGCCACCTTGATCCAGTCATGGCGCGCAGCGTAGTCCGCGAGGATGTCGGGCGTGGCGTCGGTGGAGCCGTCATCGACGATCACCCAGAGGTCCGGGAGAACGCTTTGCCCCGCGACGCTGTCGAGGGTGCGGCGCATATGGGCCGCCTCGTTCCGGCAGGGCGAGATGAGGACATAGGGCTCGCCGCCCTCCCCGTTGCGCATGTTTCGCATTCACTCGTCTTTCTCACGCAATTCCCGGCGCGGACCTGAATTTCGTTCGCCCCGGCGCCGCCGGCGCGCAGGCCCCATGGCCAGGCCTCAGATCGCGCCGAGGCGCTTTCCTACGGTTTCCGCCGCGCCGGGCGCCAAGGCGACATAATCATGGGCCTCCGCGGCGTCGGGGTGATCGATCGGAACCAGGTCCACCGACCACAGGCGTTTTGGCAGCGCATGAAGCTTGTATCCGCGATCCTGAAGAAACCGGAGCGACGCGGGCAGCCGGTCCGGCGGCGCCGGGGCGTTTTCTTCCAGAAGCACGGCCATCGGGGGGCGGGCGTCGAAGATTTCGGCGGCGCCGAGCAGCATGTCCGCCTCGAAGCCCTCCACGTCGATCTTCATGAAATCAATCGACTCCAGACCGATCTCCGCAGCGTAGTCGGACAGGCGGCGCACGGGCACCTCGACCGTCCCGGCGGCGGCGCGATGAGTCGGGGCGAGCGTGGCCGCGCCCGCGTTGCGTCCCGCGGGCAGAAAAAGCGGCAGGACGGACTCCTCCGACCCGAGGGCGATCGGATGCAGCGTGACCGGCGCCGCCGGATGGCGCGCGAGGGAGGCCTCCAGATAGGCCCCCATGCGCGGATTGGGTTCGAAGGCGTGCACCCGCCCGGTCGGCCCGACGCATTTTGCCAACAGCAGGCTGATCAGCCCCAGATTGGCGCCCACATCCAGCACCGTGTCCCCCGGCGACACGCAACGCTCGACGGCCCAGGACACCTTCCGGTCGAGATCGCCGACGAAGAACATCGCCCGCCCGATGTAGTCGTCAAGCGGCGCGAGGATTTCGCCGCCGGCGATATTCATCCAGACATTCGTCGCCGGCGGCGCCGCGAGCCTGTCGATCAAGGCCGAATTGGCGAAGGTCCCGCAGCCGGATTTCAGCGGATACAGGCGGGTCGCGGCGGCGACGGCGCGGCAGCGGAGGGGGGCGCGGGCGGCTCTGGGCGTCATGTCGGGAACTTCGCTGCCATGGGGTTTCGGATCTCCTGAGGCCTTGGATGAAGATCTGAAAACCTGACAAGCCGGGCCCGGCGATGTCCAGCGTCTTTCTCGTCCGCCGCCCTGGCCCGACCAGCGGGCGTTTTGCGATTGGCCGCGGCGCTACGCGTTCTGGGGTTCCTGCGCCGACGGCGTGCGGCGCACTCTGAGCGCGCGCCAGGCCAGCGCCGGCAGCAGCCCGGCGCATTTGAGGTAGCGCATCCCGAGCCGGCGCGGGTTGGTCGCGAGACGCCAGACCCATTCCAGCGTCAGGCGGCGGACCCAGGCCGGGGCGCGCCTTTGGGTTCCGGCGAGGAAATCGATCCCGGCGCCGATCGACACGAAACCGCAGCCGGGCAGGACTTCATGGGCGCGGGCGGCGAAAACCTCCTGCTTCGGGGCGCCGAGCGCGATGAAGCAGAGCTGGGCGCCGGATTTCGCAAGATCGGCGATGCAGACGCCGGCCTCGGGGCCATTGGGATCGAAATCGCCCGACGGCGCGCGCAGCAGCACGATCCGCAGCCCCGGATTGGCGTCGGTCAGGCGCGTGGCGGCGCGCGTCAGCGCCTTTTCGGTCGAGCCGATCAGCGCGACCGGCACGTTTCTGCGGGCGGCGAGCGCGCAGAGCGGCTCCAGCAATTCGCAGCCGGGAATGAGTTTGACCGGCCGGCGCGCCAGACGCGACAGCCAGACGATAGGGTTGCCGTCGGCGATGACGAAGCTGTGCGCGGCATAGGCGCGGCGAAAGACCGTGGACAGGCGAAGCTTGACCAGATGGTCGAGATTGAGCGTCGCCAGCGTGAAGCCGCATCGGTCGTCCAACCTGGTCTGGATGGTCTCGAACAGGCGCGCGCGTGTGGGGATGTTCACCCTGACGCGGCAGCTCGATTCAACCTCCAGGATGAATGCGTCGCTCATGAATGTCCCCAACCCAATACAGGCTTCTTGCATGGAGCGGAAAGCGGGCGAAAACGGCGAGCCCATTGGAAAAAGCGGTGCATTCGCCAACATGGCCAGCATCTACCTGATTACATTACTTAAAATACGCCGCAATAATGCCCGGCCCGGCTTGGGGTCCGAGTGAACGCCACGAATCGAAAATGCGGGAAACGCCAGAAACAGGGCGCGCCAACCCGATGCCCGCCTCGAACATTAACAAATCTACACCATGAAGCGAAAATGAAAAGCCCTAGATTTGGCGGATCGCCCATGCAACCCAGGAGTGTTTCTGCCGGTCGGCGCGGCGCCTGAGCGGCCTTGCCGGGCTGCGCAACCCTCAATAAATATTTTTGCAATTTTGTGGTTTTGCGGTTTGCATTTTTTCATGTCTTGATTTTTCCAAAATTGCGCTTTTCATAAAGCGGGTTTCGCGGTATTGTATTTTTGGCTTTTTGACATACCGCAACGGGAAATGCGTCATGCTGGTGGTAACGGCGATTCAATCGAAAGGCGGGGTCGGCAAGACCACCGCGCTGATGGGGCTGGCCTGCGCCGCCGCCGCGCGCGGGCAGCGGGTGGTGCTGATCGACACCGACCAGAACAAGCCTCTTGGCCGCTGGGAAGAGGCCGGGCGCGAAACCGGACACTGGTCGGATCTGGTCGCCACCCGCACCCATCTGTCCTTCGACGAACTGCAGGAATCGGTCACCCGGCTGGAGGACGAGGGCGCCGCCGACCTGGTGCTGATCGACACCAAGGGCGGGCGGTCGAATTTCCTGACCGCGCTGGCCCAGTTCGTCGACCTGATCATCGTGCCGTCGCGCCCGGTGAAGGTGGACGCGGACGAGGTCATGACCACCTTCCGCTGGTTCAAGGAGATCGAACGGGCAGGGGCCGACGTCGCGCCGGCGGTGCTGCTGTTCTCGGTGATGAAGCCGCCGTCGCAGCGCTCGGTGGACATGCTGGCGATGCGCGCGGCGCTGGCCCGGGCGCCGCATTTCGACGCCGAGATCCGCGAACTCGCCTCGATCGTCAACATGCAGAGCCGCGGGCTGCTGGGCGAGATCATCGCCCGGCTGCGCGCCGACGCCAATGCGCTGGCGCGGGGGCGGGCAGGGGCCTACCAGGGGGCGCTCGACATCATGTCCGGGCTCTATGACGAAGTGATCGCGCGCGCCGCGACCCGCGCGGCGCAGACAGCCTGAGGAGCCGGAGATGACCCGCAAGACCAGAACCATCATCACCGATTTCGGCGGCGAGCTGGAGGCGATGATCCAGGACAACCGGATGACCGCCGCCCCCGTTGCGCCGGCCCGCAAGCCCGGCGCGGCGACGCGGGCGCGCGCCGGCAAGGCGAAATCCGCGGCGAAACCCCTGGCGGCGGGGCAGGGGGCGGCAACGGGGGCGGCGCGAAAAAACCATTCGATCCGGGTGCCCTTCCATGATCCGGGGATGGTGGCGCAGGCGCGCGAACTGGCCGCGCAATACGGAATCCCGGAGGCCAGGGCGCTGGCCCCGCAGGTGAAGAAAGCCGCCGCCATCCTGCGCGAACGCCTGGAGGCCGGCGCGCTCGACGGGCTGGAGATCGGCCATGACCGGCGCAGGCCCATCGCCAGCGTGGCGACCTCGATTTCGCTGAGCGACGCGGATCTGGCGGCCATCCGCGCCAGGGTGGACCCGGCCGGGATCTATTCCAACGCCAAGGTGCTGGCCCTGACCTTTGCCCAGATCCTCGGCGAAAGCGCCGGCTAGGCGGGGTTCTGGCAAGCGGGGCTCAGGCGTTTTCGAAAAGCGTCGCGCCGGTCGCCCGCAGCAAGTCGCCGGGGCTGACGCAGAAAACCGCGTTGGGGGCGCCGGCCGCAGCCCAGACCGCGTCATGGCGCAGCAGGCGCGCATCCATCCAGGTTTCGGTCGGCGTCAGGTGGCCGATCGGGGACACGCCGCCGATGGCGAAACCGGTCTCGGTTCGGACCCGCCCGGGATCGGCGCGGATCAGGGATTCGCCGAACAGCGCCTTCGCCGCGCCCGGATCCATGTCATCGGCGCCGTTGATCAGCACCAGCCTGAGCCGCCCGGTGTCGGCGCCCGCAAAGATCATCGATTTCACGATCTGACTGACATTGCAGCCGCAGGCCGCGGCGGCCTCCGCCGCGGTCCGGGTGCTGCCGGGCATGCGCTGCACGGAGATCGCCAGCCCGGCTTCGATCGCGGCGCGCTCGACTCGCTTGACGCTTTTCGACATTTTTTGTATCCAATTTTTTGTTCGGGATACATAATGCGCGGCATTGCGGAGGAGTCAACCGAGCCGCCGCCCCGAAAGGAACCGCCGGAATGACCGACAGACCCGCCGGAGCCGGGACCAGAAACGGGGCCAGAGCCGCTGAAATCGCCGAGGCGCTGCGGGCCGAGATCATTTCCGGGGTCTTTCCGCCCGGCGGGCCGCTGCGCCAGGAACATCTGGCGCGGCGTTTCCGCTCCAGCCGCATGCCGGTGCGGGACAGTTTGCGGATTCTCGCGCAGGAGGGGCTGGTGGAGCTGCCGGCCAATCGCGGCGCGCATGTCGCCGGTCTGGATGCGGCGGGGTTCCGGGAAATCGTCGACATGCGCGCCGTGGCCGAACCGCTGGCCCTGAAACACGCGATTCCGGAACTCAGCGACCGGCAGATCGATCGGGCGGCCGCCATTCAGAAGACGGCCGAAGGGCAGGGGGCCGAGGGGTTCGGGGCGCGCAACAAGGCGTTTCACGATGCGCTCATCGCGCCTTGCGGCCGTCCTCGGCTGCTCGCCCATATCGCCGGTCTGCACGACCTGGCGGAACGCTACCTGCGCATCGCGGTGACCGAACTGGATTACGCCGGACGGTCCCATGCCGAGCATCGGGCGCTGCTGGGGGCGTGTCGGGCGCGCAATGTCGGGCTGGCCTGCAGTTTGCTCGAACGGCATGTGACGGAGGCCGGCGAGGCGATCATGGCGGCCTTCCTGAAGGGGAGGTCGGGCGCCTGACTTTTGGTTTGCCCCAGTTTGTCACTGACAAAGACCCGTTCTGGCACGAGATTTGCGACCATGCGAAGCCGTTCGAAGGGCATCCTGTGGTTTCGCGGCGGCTCGACCCATGTGCAGAAGGGCGCTGCCCGCATCGCTGTCATTGCGCGGCCTGGCGCATCGCTGTCATTGCGCTCGTTCATTGCAATTCCGTCCGGGGGGAGACTCTGATCCCGCCTTGCAGATGCGGATGAGTCCCGGATTTGGTCTGCATCTAAATATCCGATAATGAATCTTATGTATTATTTTTGTTTTGTTCGATCTGTCGGCCCGGGACAAAACGGGGTTCCCGGGCATTTGCGCGAAGAATTCGCCCATGGCGCCCGAGTCGTCAGCGGCGCGACCGGGGCTTTCTTCGCGAGTCTTTCCAAGGCTTTCGGGGCTGACCGGGGCTCTGGGTGTTAGATCGTGTTAAAGATAGTGTTAAGGGTTATCCACAGGCGGCTATCCAGTTGAAATACAATTATAAAATAGTGGATTTTGGGGCGAAGGCGATTCCAGAAGCACGTTCAGGCGATTCCAGAGGCACGATTCGGTGAATCCGAAACCACGATAATGAGGCTTGTGTAAATGAAACCACGAAACTACCCTCTGGCGTTACTGAAACCACGAAACCATCCTCCGGCGTCACTGAAACCACGATGCGCCGAGCGCCCGGGCGACGGCGGGACGGGGGAGAGGCGGAAGGCAGGCATATGAGCGCAGCGCAGATCGCTTCGGACGCCCGCGCGGTCCCCGGAATCAAGGCGGGGATCCATGCGGGCATCGGTTCGGGGGTCAGTTCGGGGGATGGCGGCGCGCATCGCCCGCCGCTGCTGCCCGACCGCCACCCCACCGCGGATTTCTTCATCTGCGACGTGCTAGACGCCATTCCCAAGGATGACATGGCGTCGATGGAACACCCGATCTTCTCGCTCTCCACCCGCCCCGACCGGCGCATCCTGCGCTACGAGAACGGCGGCGTCATGGTGGAGATCACCCCCTCGATGAAGGGCCTGGCGACGATCCATGACAAGGACGTGATGATCTACTGCATCTCGCAGCTGATCGCCAAGATCAACGCCGGGGAATCGCCCTCCCAGATTCTGCACCTGAAGGCCCATGACCTGCTGGTGGCCACCAATCGCGAGACCTCGGGCAACGGCTACCGGCGGCTGCGCGAGGCGTTCGAGCGGCTCACCGGCACCCGCATCGTCACCAACATCGTCACCGGCGGCGAGGAGACCACCCGCGGCTTCGGGCTGATCGACAGCTGGGAGATCATCAGAAAAACCCGCGACGGGCGCATGGTCAACGTGACGGTGAAGCTGTCGGACTGGATGTATCGGGCGATCATGGCGAAATCGGTGCTGACGCTGCACCGGGACTATTTCCGCCTGCGCCGACCGCTGGAGCGGCGGGTCTACGAGATCGCGCGCAAGCATTGCGGACATCAGCTGGAATGGAAGATCTCCCTCGACCTGTTGCTGAAGAAATGCGGCTCCACCAGCCCGCGCCGGGTGTTCAAGAAGATGATCAAGGAGCTGATCGAGCATGATCACCTGCCCGATTACACCGTCGGGCTGGAAGACGAGATGGTGCTGTTCCGATCCCGCGAGCGGCTGGCGGAGATGCAGGACACGCGGTTTCCCCAGCTTGACCCGGACATCTACAACGACGCGCGCATCGTGGCGCCGGGCTATGATCCGCATTTCCTTGAACGCGAATGGCAGAGCATGTGGCTCGACAGCGGCTGTCCGCAGCTGCATGACGCGGACAAGGCGTTTCTGGCGTTTTGCCGGCGTCGCGCGGAACGCGCGCCCTTGGGATAGCTGCGGAACGCGCGCCCTTGGGATAGCTGCGGAACGCGCGCCCTTGGGATAGCCGCGGAACGCGCGCCCTTGGGATAGCCGCGGAACGCGCGCCCTTGGGATAGCCGCGGAACGCGCGCCGACAGGATAACGTCGCGCCGGGGCGGGGCGATGGCGAGCGCGGCGGGGTTAGGGTCAAGACTCAAAAGAATGGATTGCGAGCGGATGGGCCGGGTCGAGCAGGGTCTGACTGAAAACACCCCGCCGGGGGCGCGCCGGGCGCGGCCTCGCATCCGTTTCGTCACCCGCAAATGGCCGCCGGCGCTTGGCGGCATGGAGACCTATTCCCTGCGGTTGTCCGAGGCGCTCGCCGTTTGCGCCGATGTGGAGACCATCGCCCTGCCCGGGCGCGAAAGCGGCGCGCCGCCCCGCGCGGGCGCGCTGATCGGCTGGGGGCTGAAGACCGCCTGGCGACTGGTCTGGGCGCGGGCGCCGGTCGACGCGACCCTTGTGGGGGACATGGCGAGCTGGCCGCTGGCGCTGGCCGCCGGGCGCCGCGGCGGCGCGCTGGCGCTGGCCGCCCATGGCACCGATGTGGCCTATCCGCTGCGCGGGGGTCTGCGGGGGCGCGCCTACGGGGCGTGGCTGCGGTTCGGGGCGCGGATGCTGCGCGGTCGGGCGGTGGTGATCGCCAATTCACAGGCCACCGCCGACCTGGCGCGCGCGCATGGTTTCGCCCGGGCGCCGGTGGTGGCGCTGGCCACCGACATGCGCCCCCCCGAGCCGCGCCCCGACATGAATGCCGGGACCCTGCTGTTCGCAGGGCGGCTGACGCCGCGCAAGGGCTGCGCCTGGTTCATTCGCGAGGCGCTCGACCAATTGCCGGGGGCGATCCGGCTGCGGGTGGCGGGCTCGGTCTGGGACGCCGACGAGCGCGCGGCGCTGGATCATCCGCGCGTGGACTGGCTGGGGGCGCTGGATCAGGCGCGGCTGGCGCGGGAATACGCCGCCGCCCTGGCGGTGATCATCCCCAATATCGACGTGCCCAGCCACGAAATCGAGGGCTTTGGCCTGGTTGCCGCCGAGGCCGCCGCCGCCGGCGGGCTGCCGCTGGCGGCGCGCCATTCCGGGCTGCGCGAAGCGGTGGTCGATGGGGTCACCGGATTCCTGCTGCCCCCGGGCGACGCGGCCGCCTGGGCGGTGCGGATCGCCGCGATCGCCGCCTGGCCGCCGGAGACCCGCGCCGGTTTTCTGGCCCGCGGCGGCGCGGCGGCGCGGGCGCGGTTCAGCTGGGACCGGGTGGCGCGCGAGACCCTTGCGGCGCTGGGGCTGGAATGCGCCGTCGAGGCGGGCGCCGCGCCCGGCGATGGCCGGGGGGCCGTGCCATGACGCGGCCCGGCGGGGATGCGCCGCCCGGGCCGGACCCGGGCTTGCCCCCGACCCCCGGCCCCGAGGCGATCCCTCCATGGCTGGCCCGCGCGCAGGCGGCGCGCGCGGCGCTGGCGCGCTGGCGTCGGCCGCTCGGCGTCATCGCCCTGCTGGGCTTCATCGGCGGGATCTGGCTGTCGGCACGGTCGATCGCGCTGACCCCGGAGGATATCGCGCCCGGGCCGGCGCTGGCGATTTTCCTTGTGCTGGGACCGCTTTACACGGTTTCGGGGGGGATTGGCCTGCAGCTCACCGGCTGGGCGATCGGGGTGCGCGTCGGTTTTCGCGACGCGCTCACCGCCACGGCGCTGGGAACCGCGTCCGAGGTGCTGCCGATCCCCGGCGGCGCGGTGATGCGCGGCGCGGCGCTGATGCGCGCCGGGGCCGCGCCCGGGCGCAGCGCCTGGGCGGTGGTGGTCACGGCGCTGCTGCTGCTGAGCCTGGCGACGGCGGGGGCGGGCGCGGCGCTGCTGCTGCGCAACGCCGGCGTCGAAAGCGGCGGGGGCGGGGGAAGCGCCGGCGCGGCGGCGCTTGGCGCGGCGCTGCTGGCGGCGGGGGGCGGCGGCGCCCTGGCGCTGGCGGTCTGGATCGCGCGGCGCGCCTCGCCGCTGGCGGCGCTGGCCTTCATGGCCCAGCGGGTGGTGACGCTGGGGCTGACGACGCTGGTGGCCTGGGCCGGGTTCGCGGCGCTGCGCACGCCGCTGTCGCCGCTGGAGGCGGTGTATTTCGCGGTCGCCGCCACGGTGGGCTCGGCGGCCTCGATCGCGCCCGCGGGGCTCGGCCTGTCCGAGGGGCTGGCGGCCGGGCTCGCCAGTCTGGTGGCGGTGTCGCCGGGAACCGCCTTTCTCGCCGCGGCGCTGGCCCGGGTGCTGGTGCTGGCGTCGAATGGCGCGATCGCGGGGCTGCTGCTGCGGCGGCGGCGCGGTTGACGCCTCCGCGCCCCCCCCCCCGGTGCTCCCCCCCCGTGCTCCCCTCCGCGCGTTCAGTCCTTCGGGTGCTTGCGCGCGTCGCGGGCCTGGCGCAGGGCGTCGCCGGCGCGGACCGGTCCGGCGCGGGGCGGCGTTGGCGGCGCGGGGGCGGGGTCAGGTTTCGCCGCGGGCTTCGGGGCGGTTTTTCGGGTGGGTTCGAGAGCGGCGCGAATTGACCCCGCGCGGGGTCCCGCCCGCCCGGGCGTCGCATTCGGGGCCGGGCCCCCCACATTCGACCCAGTGTCCGACCCGGTGTCCGATCCGGTGTCGATCCGGGCGGTGATCCGGGCGCGTCCGGCGCCCCTCGCGGGTTTTGCCCCGGGTTTTCCCGCGGCGGGTTCGGCCGCGCCCGAAGCCCCGATCGTCCAGACCCCGGCGCCGGTCATGAACATCAGCCAGCTGAGGCTTGAATCCCAGTAATGCACCGTGCCTCCGGCGATGATCAGCCCGCCGAGGCTGACCAGCATCCCGGCGCGATAGGCCGAGGCCTGCGGATCCGCGAGCCTGGCGCGCGCCATGCCGCGGATGATCAGCGCCACGGCCAGCATCAGCGGCACGCCCGCCACCAGCCCGTAGCGCATGGAGGTCAGCAGCCAGAAATTGTCGAGGCTGGCGCCCATCCATGTCGGGCGCTCCCAGTCATTCATGCCGATGCCGATGACCGGATGGCGCCACAGCTCGGCGCTGCCGTATTTCCAGATCAGGATGCGGTTGTAGGCGCTGGAGGTGGAGAAGGTCAGATAGGTCACCAGCACGTGGAACGGGCTGCGGTTGGACAGCAGGTCGATGAACAGATAGGCCGAGGCCGCCAGCGCCGCGAAGATCCGCCAGCGCGCCGGGTTGGGGCGCATGAGCATTTCCCAGGCGATGAACACGCATTGCGCGGTGAAGGCCAGCAGCGGTCCCGAGGACAGCGAGAAGAAGGTCGTCGCCAGCACCAGCCCGCTATAGACCATGCGCTGGCCGGTGGTCTTGCCGTGCCCCAGCGCGAACCAGGCCAGCCCCAGCGCCGAGGCGCACCAGGTGCCGTAGAGGATCGGGTGCGCGAACACCCCCTGCACCCGGTAGATGCCCATGCGTTCGCCGATATTGACGTCGCGATAGCTTTTGGCGATGCCGCGCAGGATCTCGATGACGATGGATTTGCCGGTGACCCCTTCCAGCACGGCGAGCGGCAATATGATCGCCAGCGCGACGAACACCGTGCGCACCACGACGGCGAAATCATCCTTGTTGCGGATGCTGACCCGGGCCAGCAGGTAGGAGCCGAAGAATTCCAGCAGGTAGAGCATCGCGGTCTCGAAACCCTCGCCGCCGTGATGCATCAGCAGCGCCAGCACCGACCACAGCGCCGAGAACCCCAGCAGCCAGTCGAAGGCCATGAGCTTGCCGGCCCGCCCGCCCAGCCAGAAGAACAGCAGCGGCGCGAAGGACAGCAGCAGCACCACGCGATAGGGAAACAGGAAAGACGGCCCCACCTTGATCAGCAGCGGCGTGAGCAGGCTGACGATGAAGATCACCGCCAGCATGGGCATGCCGCGGGTTCCGGGCGCGGGGGCCTTGGCCTTGGCCCGCCCGCCCGTCTTCTGCGCCGTCTGCCGACCCGTCTGGGGCCCCGGCTGCAGCCCCGAGCGGGCCGCGGCGGCGCGTGCGGGGATGGGCGCGGAGTCGGGCAGGGCGGCGCCGGCGGGGCGCGCGCGGCCATCATCGGCCTGCCTGCGCGTGAAGGTCATGCTGTCTCCCGTGTTCCCGGCATTGGCGCCGGGTCTCCCCGTCGTTTCGATGTTGCGTTCACTCAGTAGCCTGATTCAGGTTTCGATCCCATTGCCGCGTCAACGACCCCCGCCCCCCGGCCCCCGATCCCCGATCCGCGCCAGCGCCTGCGCGAAGCGATCGGCCAGGGTTTCGCGCGGCGCGGCGAACAGCCCGGCGATCTCGCGATAGGCGGCGCGCGCGCCGCGCAGCTGATCGCGCCCGTATGTCGAGCGCGCCGAGGCCAGCGCCGCCAGCATCTTCAGCCGCGCATAGCTGCGCATGCGGTCGCGCGCCGTGGCGGCCTCGGCCCCGGTCAGCCCCGCGTCATGGATGTGCTTGGCGATCACATAGGCGCGGTTGATGACGCTCTTGGCCCCCATGGCGTAGCCGTTGTCGCGCCGCCCCGGGTGCTTGTGATGGTGGATCCGCGCCTTGCGCGCCCCCACCAGCGCGCCCATGGGGGCCATGGCGAAGCTGGCGTCCACGTCCTCGCCGAGCGCGTAGCCCGAAAACGCCGCATCGAAGCCGAAGGCCCGGATGCAGTCGCTGCGGAACGACATGCGGAACCCGGTCATCAGCTCCACCGGCACCACGTCCTCGCGCGCCATCCAGTCGCGCAGCTCGGCGGGCATGCGCGCCACGGCCCGCGCCGTGATCAGCCCGCCCATGTAGAGGAACGGATGCAGCGCGGTCATGCGCTTTTCCAGCCGGTTGCGCAGGCGCATGCCCCGGCGTTCGCGCTTCTGGGCCGAGGTCATGGCGTAGGCGCTTTCGGGCAGCACCCCGGGGGGCGGGTCCGGCGCGTCCGAGGTGCAGACCCCGGCGATCAGCCGGTCGGCGTCGCGTTCGTAGACCTTCATGATTTCCGCCGAGACGCCGTCATGGAACAGCGAATCGTCGTCGGGAAAGATGGTGACGTCGGCGGTGACATGTTCGAGGCCGCGGTTGCGCTGGCGCGCCGAACTCGGTTCGGCATGTTCGACGATCACCTCGGTGGCGGCGGTTTCCCCCGCCTGCGTCGCCCGGGCCACCGCTTGAGCCACCGCCCGGGCCGCCGGGGCGTGGTCGTCGGAGCTGTCGATGACGATCAGTTTGCCGGGCAGGCGGGACTGGCCCAGGATCAGCGGAATCGACAGCGCCAGCGCCTCGGGGCGGTTGCGCGTGGCGATGACCACGTCGAAGCTGAGAGGGCGCGCCTGCGCGGCGCTGGCATCGGCGGTCATGGCGTCCTGGCCCTAAAAACTACGCGACTATGCGTTCGAACATGCCGGTCCGGTCCGGCTTCTGGATGAATGCCCGGCGCGAATCCCGCGCAGGGGTAGCCGATCGGCCCGGCCCGCGCCAGCCGTTTGCCGGGGCGCCGATCGGATTGGATCGGGGCCGGATCGGGGCGGCGTTGGCGGCATGGTCATCAAAAACTGTAACGAAATTCTGACGAGAACCGTGTATGGAACGGAATTGGCGGCGAAAGACCCCCCTGCCCGGCCTTGCGACGCCGTCGCGTTCGGGACCGTTGGCCAGGGTTTGAGGCGGGGTTGGGATCATGGGCGGAGACCGGAGCGCGTGGGCTTGAAGACCAATCTGAAAGCTGATCTCAAGACCGCGGCGCAAAGCGCGATCTACCTGTCGGGCGCCGCGCGCCGGGTGCGCGACTGGCACGCGGCGCATATGTTCTCCAGCGATCCCTACTGGCCGTTCAATCACCAGCACCGCGCGATCTTCATCCATGTGCCCAAGACCGGCAGCCAGGCCATCCAGCGGGCGCTGTTCGGCAAGGTCTACGGGCATCATCACCATTCCGCCGTGCAGTACCGCGCCGCCGATCCGGAAAAATTCGCCGCCTATTGCAAATTCGCCTTCCTGCGGCATCCGCTGGACCGGCTGGTGTCGGCCTTCGCCTATTACACCAGGAGCTCGCGCTACCCGCCGCATATCGCCTTCGCGCAGCGCCATTTCGCCGATCTGCCGGATTTCGCCCACTTCCTGAAGGCGCTGGCCAATCCGTGGTTCCGCGCCAAGCTGTTCACCGCCACGCATTTCCGCCCGCAGGCGGAATTCGTCGCCGACCACCGCGGCGTGGTGCTGGTGGACGATCTGTATCGTTTCGACGACATGGCGGCGGGGGTGGCCGCGCTCAGCCCTCGGTTCGAGGGCGCGGGCGAACTGGTCATGCACAACGCCTCCCAGCGCCGGAACGACTGGCGCGACTATTACGACGCGGCGGGCAAACGCCTGGCCGAACGGGTCTACGCCGCCGATTTCGAAATCTACGAGAGCATCCCGCCGGCGGCGGCCACCCTGGATTGATCGGGTCGCCCGTCAGGGGCCCGACGCGGGTCCCTGGACCCGCGATGGCGCGAAAACAGGCGCGCGGCGGCGGGTCTTCGGGGCAAGGGCGAAAGGCGCGATGAAAGGGGGGGCGCGGATCGTCGTTGCCACCCCGCCGGTTGCATGCGTTTATGTCCGGAACCGCACAGGCAGAGGCGATGAAGATGAGCCGCAGGCGCGCCGGATCAAGCCGCCCCCCGGGCCGCCCCCCGGCGCGGGCCGCGCGAAAGACCCCTGGCGAGCGGGCGCTCCGGGGGGCGATCCTGCTCGGCGCCGCGCTTGTCGTCGCGTATGGGCTCTGGCTGTCCCTGCCCGACCGGGGGCCGGGCTTCAGCAAGGCGCGGGTCGCGGCCAAGATCACCGGCAATGCGGAGGAGAACGGCAATTACCTGATCCGCTGGCTGTTCACCCTGCGCCGTCCGGAATTCATCCCCGATTTTCTGCTCGCCGGCGTGACCCTGGATGCGCTGGATCCCGCCATCCTGCACGTGACCGGCCCCGAGGGGCTCTATAACGCCATGAACCTCGCCGAGGGCTGGGAGACGATCCTGCTGGCCCCCGGCGAGTACGGCGATTTCTATTTCGAAAAAGCCGCCTGGGCGGCGCCGGGCCTGCGCCTGCGCTCCGAGGATCCCGACGATCCGGCGCGCTTTTCCAGTCTCAAGCTGAAGCGCCTGGAGCATCTGACGCTGGAGCGGGTCCGGATCGATTTCCGCCCCCGCCCGCAGGATCCGCGCTGGAGCAACGCGCTGTGGATCGTGTCCTCGCGGGATCTGCGGATCTCCGGCGTCGCGATCCGCGGCGTGCCGCCGCCGGTGGGGCGGGGGATCTATGTGACGCGCTCGCGCGATATCCGCATTCTCGACAACGACATCGCCCGTTTCCAGCGCGGGGTGCTGGCGCTCAACAGCAGCGGTCGGGTGGCGGGCAACCGGCTGGCGCAGATCAGCATGCGCGCCATCCAGGTGCGCAAGGGCAAGAACGGGGTGATGGTGATCGAAGACAACCGGATCGACCCGTAGCCCCCCTTCATCCCGCCCTCAGCCCGCTTCCGCCAGGAACGCCCGGTAGGCGTCGGCGATCCCCGCCTCCAGCCCCCGGGCCCGGTTCCAGCCCAGCCCGTGCAGCCGTGCGCAGTCGGTCAGCTTGCGCGGCGTGCCGTCGGGCCTGGTCGCGTCAAAGACCAGGTCGGCCCGATAGCCCACCACCCCGGCGATGGTCTCGGCCAGTTCGCGGATCGAGACCTCCGCGCCCGACCCGACATTGAGCGGCACATCCCCCGAATAGGTCTTCAGCAGGAAAACCAGCGCGTCGGCCAGATCGTCCACATGCAGGAATTCGCGCAGCGGCGTCCCCGACCCCCACAGCGTCACCGAGGGCGCGCCCGCGAGCTTGGCCTCGTGGAACTTGCGCAGCAGGGCGGGCAGCACATGCGAGCCCTCGGGGTCGTAATTGTCCCCCGGCCCATACAGGTTGGTCGGCTGGGCGGAGATGAAATCGGCGCCGTATTGCCGCCGGTAGGCCTGGCACAGCTTGATGCCGGCGATCTTGGCGATGGCGTACCATTCATTGGTCGGCTCAAGCGGCCCGGTCAGCAGGCTTTCCTCGACGATCGGCTGGGGCGCCAGCCGCGGATAGATGCAGGTCGATCCCAGGAACAGCAGCTTTTCGACGCCGCTTTGCCAGGCGGAATGGATCACGTTGGCCTCGATCACCAGGTTGTCGCGCAGGAATTCGGCCGGGCGGGTGTCGTTGGCGTGGATGCCGCCCACCTTCGCGGCGGCGAGCGCCACCGCATGGGGCCGGTTGGCGGCGAACCAGGCGGCGACCGCGCGCTGGTCGGTCAGATCCAGGACCTCGCGCCCGGCGGTGAGGATCTCGCAGCCCTCGCGCGCCAGCCGGCGGGTCACGGCGGCGCCGACCATGCCGCGATGCCCGGCGACGAACACCCGCTTGCCGGTCAGATCATAGGCGCCCGGCGGCGTCGGCGTTTCGGGGGCCGGATCGGGGGTCTGATCGGGGGTCTGATCGGGGTTTCGGGCTGACTCGGTCATGGCGCGGCCTCCGGCTGTTCGAACGCCCCCGACAAGCCACAGATGCCCCATGGGCGCAAGGCCGGGCGGTGGGTGCGCGGGGGGGCGCGGCGGGGGCGCGGCGGGGGCGAAAGCCCGCGAATGCGGCGAAATCCGCATGGTTTCGCCGTGAAAATGTTGCAATGCGCGTGCGCCTGCGCGTCTTCTCGCCGCGAAGTTGCGAAGATCGCCCGCGCCCCGTTGACGCCTCCCCCCAAAAGCCCATAGTCCTCGCAGGGTTTGCAGCGGGATTTTCCGCCGCGTCGCGCGTTGAGAGGCGCAAACCGGGATAAGGACTGCGGCTCTTGAACAGTTTCTCATCGGCATCGAAGCGCAGCGGATCGACGCAACGGGCGATCCCGGATCCCGGTCAGAACCCGGGGCAGCACGGGCCCTCGACGCTGCACGCCCTGCCCCAGCCGGGCGTCGGGCAGGGCGAGGACGAGGGCTTCGTCGATCCGCGCAAGCTGCTGCGCACGCTGTGGAACGCCAAATGGGCGATCGCGCTGATCGCCGCCGTGGTCGTCGGCCTGTCCGGCTGGTACGCCTTCACCGCCACCCCGAGCTACCGCGCCACCTCCACGGTGATGCTGGAGACCCGCGAAGAGCAGGTGGTGAACCTGGAATCGGTGATGTCGGGGCTGTCGGGGGACACCTCGGTGGTCAACACCGAGGTCGAGGTGCTGAAATCGCGCAACCTGATGGATCGCGTGGTCGCCGCGCTGGCTCTGGAGAACGACCCCGAATTCAACCCCGATCTGGTGGAGCCGTCATTCCTGGCGCCCTATGCGGCGCAGCTGCGCCGCCTGCTCGGCGCGACGGAGAAAGCCGGCGTCGAGGACCCCGATTTCCGCCGCCGCCAGACCGCCATCGACGAATTGCTGGACCGGCTGGCGGTGCAGAACGTGCCGCTGTCCTACGTGTTCACCATCCGCGTCGAAAGCCAGGGCGCGCAGAAATCCGCCGACATCGCCAACAAGATCGCCGAGCTTTACATCCTCGACCAGCTGGAGGCGAAATTCGCCGCCACCCGGCAGGCCACAAGCTGGCTGACCGAGCGGGTCGCGGCGCTGAAGACCGAGCTCGAGGACGCCGAGGCGGCGGTGAAGGATTATTCCGCCTCCGCCTCGCTGGTCTCCGAGGAGGCGCTGGAAGCCGCCAACCGCCAGATCAAGGATCTGCGCGAACGCCGCAAGGAGGCGATCAGCCGCGCCGCCGAGATCGCCGATCAGCTGGCGCTGCTGCGCGCCGAGGATCTGGACAGCCGGCGCATGGAGGTCGCGCGCGCGATCGGCGACCGGCGCATGGTCGGGCTGGCCGCCGATCTGGAGGCCCTGAAGGGCGCGAGCGGCGACGCGGTCGAGACCAGCCGCGCCGCGCTGATCAAGCGCTTTGACGCGCTCGCCGCCGCCGCCGCCGCGCGGCTGGCGCAGGAGGCCGCGCGGCTGACCACCCAGGCGGACGGCATCGCGGTTTCCATCGCCGAGCTGGAAAGAAGCGTCGCGGCGCAATCGAGCGATCTGGTGCAGCTGCGCCAGCTGCAGCGCGAGGCCGAGGCCAACCGCCTGCTCTACGAATATTTTCTCGGCCGGATGAAGGAAACCTCGGTCCAGCAGGGCATCCAGCAGGCCGACAGCCGGGTGCTGTCCCCGGCGATCGCGCCGATCTACCCGTATTTCCCGCGCAAGAGCCTGATCGTGGCCCTGGCCGGGATCGCCGGGCTGCTGCTGGGCGCGGCGCTGGTGCTGGTGTGGGAGCTGTTCAACACCGCCATCCGCGGGCCGGAGGAGCTGGAGGCCTCCACCGGGCTGAAGGTGATCGGGGTGATCCCCGACGCGCCGTCCAAGAAACGCGGCGCGGTGCTGGACTACATCGTCTCGCGCCCGGCCTCGGCGCTGTCCGAGGCGGTGCGCAACATGCGCACCTCGCTGCTGCTGTCCAATATCGACCGGCCGCCGCAGGTGATCATGGTCACGTCATCCGTGCCCGGCGAGGGCAAGACCACCACCACGCTGATGCTGGCCCAGAACAGCGCCATGCTGGGCAAGAAGGTGCTGGTGATCGAATGCGACCTGCGCCGCCGGGTGTTTCGCAGCTATTTCAACATCGCGCGCAAGGACGGGCTGCTGACCATCCTCGCGGGCGAGGCCCCGGCCGACGAGGTGATCCAGCACGACGAGAGCACCGGGCTCGACGTGATCGTGGCCCAGAAAAGTTCGACCAACGCCGCCGACGTCTTCGCCTCCGACCGCTTCGCCGCCTTCATCGAGGACATGCGCGAACGCTATGATTTCGTGTTCATCGACACCCCGCCGGTGCTGGCGGTGCCCGATGCGCGGGTGATCGCCGGGCGCGTCGACGCGGTGCTCTACGCGGTGCGCTGGAACGCCACCGGACGCGATCTGGTGCGCGCCGGGCTCGACCTGTTCGGGCAGGTCAACGTGCGGGTCACCGGGCTGGTGCTGACCCAGGCCAACCCGCGCCGCATCTCGCGCTACGGCTACACCGGCTACGGCTACGGCTACGGCACCAACGCGGCGCGCAAATACTACACCGACTGAA
>NZ_JBWOMN010000018.1:0-11413 GCF_056449545.1 Oceanicella sp.
ATGGAAAACCGCATCCGCCCGCTGGTGCAGCGCTATTGCGAATTCGACTTCAGGATTGACTACGCGAATGGTGAGATCAGCTTCTTCCGCGACGAGCGCGTGCTTCAGGAAGACGGCAGCTTCAAGACCTTCAGGCGTGACAACATCAAGATTTCGCGCGGCGAGGAAAACATCTTCATCTGGTTTTTCTTCCTCGCCATCGCCCAGCTGGCGATCGACGGGCAGGAAGCCTATGACTGGGTCAGATACCTCTATATCGACGATCCGATTTCCTCGCTCGATGAAAACAACGCCATCGCCGTCGCCGCGCATCTGGCCCGGATGCTGAAAAAGCAGGAGCGGCTGAAGGCGGTGATCTCATCGCACCACACGCTGTTCTTCAATGTGCTGTGCAACGAAATCAAGAACGCGCGGCGGTTCTACCTGAACCGCGTTGGAGAGAGTTACGCATTAAACGACACCGGTGACACTCCGAGATTTTACCATGTTGCAATGCTCAAGGAGCTTTGGGAGATATCTCGTTCGGGAACCCTGTACCCATACCACTTCACGATTCTGCGCAGCATCATGGAAAAGGCTGCAACTTTTCACGGGTATAACGGTTTGAAGAAGTTCGTTGCGGATATCTCGGATCGGGATGACGACGAGGAACTTCAATTGCGGTACGTGCAGCTGTTAAGTCACGGGGGTTACTCCCTTTTCGAGCCTAGGGAGATGGTCGAAGACAACAAAGCGATTTTTCACAAACTACTCGGTAATTTCATGAAGAAATACTGCTTCAACCCCGAGCTGTTTCCCGAGGCTGAAGTCGAGGAGGCCACCGCATGACCGATCAAGATCAAATCCGCTTGGGCAAGACACTCTGGGCCATTGCCGACGAACTGCGCGGCGCGATGAACGCGGATGATTTCCGCGACTACATGCTGTCGTTCCTGTTCCTGCGCTACCTGTCAGCCAATTACGAGGCGGCGGCCAAGACCGAACTTGGCCCCGACTGGCCCGAGCTTGCCCAAGGCGAAAGACGTTCGCCGCTTGCCGTGTGGTATGAGCAGAACCCTGATGACATCGAGGAATTCGAACAGGTGATGCGCCGCAAGGTGCACTACATCATCAAGCCCGATCACCTCTGGAACTCCATCGCCGAGATGGCCCGAACCCAGAATGATGAGCTGCTGCACACCCTTCAACGCGGCTTCAAGTTCATCGAGAACGAGTCGTTCTCCAGCAATTTCCAGGGCCTGTTTTCCGAGATCAATCTCGATTCCGAAAAACTCGGCAAGACCTACAAGCAGCGCAACGAACGCCTGTGCACGATCATCCAGAAGATCGCCGAGGGCCTTGCGGAATTCCCTTCCGACCGCGATCTCTTGGGCGATGCCTATGAATACCTGATCGGTCAGTTCGCGGCCGGCTCCGGCAAAAAAGCTGGCGAGTTCTACACGCCGCAGGAGATTTCAAGCATCCTCTCGGGCATCGTGGCGCTGGACAGCCAGGACCCGGCATCAGGTAAGCGGACAAAGCTCAACCGTGTGCTGGATTTCGCCTGCGGTTCCGGCTCGCTGCTGCTCAATGTCCGCCGGAATATGGGCAAGCACGGCATCGGCAAGCTGTATGGTCAGGAAAAGAACATCACCACCTACAACCTCGCGCGGATGAACATGCTGCTGCACGGCGTGCGCGATTCCGAATTCGAAATCCATCACGGCGATAGCCTGCTCAATGACTGGGACATTCTGCGAGAGCAGAACCCCGCAAAAAAGATCGAGTTCGACGCGGTGGTCGCCAATCCGCCCTTCAGCTACCGCTGGACCCCGAACGAGGAAATGGCGGAAGACTTCCGGTTCAAGGGCTATGGCCTGGCGCCCAAATCCGCAGCAGACTTCGCCTTCCTCCTGCATGGTTTTCACTTTCTGTCACGCGAGGGAACGATGGCCATCATCCTGCCCCACGGCGTGCTGTTTCGCGGGGGCGCGGAAAAGAAGATCCGAACGAAGCTGCTCAAGGATGGTCATATCGATACCGTCATCGGCTTGCCCCCCAAGCTCTTCTATTCCACGGGGATCCCGGTATGCATTCTTGTTCTGAAGAAGTGCAAGCAACCCGACGACGTACTGTTCATAAATGCGGCCGAACTCTATGCGCCAGGAAAGCGGCAGAACACGCTATTGCCTGAGCATATCGGCAAGATCATTGACACCTATCGGCACCGGCGGGAAGCCAAGGAAGAGTTGGACAATGGCTCCTACTTCGTTGCTCGCAGGGTCGGCATGGAGGCAATCGCGGAGGAGCACGATTTCAATCTCAACATCTCACGCTATGCCAGCACCGCGAGACCGGAGGAACGCGTAAATCTCGACGCAGTGCATCGACAGCTTTCCGACCTGCATAAGCGGATTGCCTCGGCGACTCGGAAACACAACGACTACCTGAAAGAACTGACCATACCGACGCTGCCACTTGATTCCAAGCAGGCTCCCGATTGACACCTTCACGGGCATTCACAGGAGGATTCCGGACGGAGTTGGTACCGACATGCCAATGTTCCCGCACTCTGTTTACGCATTGGCGAACGTCCGATCCCGGTCGTTTCTCCGAAGAAGCCACTGACATCGAAGTGTTTAGGTTGCGTTGCAAAATAATGATGTGATTTCAGTATGTTGCAGAAAATTCACCAAATCACCGCAGTCAAGAGGTTCAGAGAAAAACGGCCCGGAGAGACCAATTTCCGGTATTTCGCGGCCACCAAGGTGAATAGCCCGTCGGCGTAACCCTTGAAAACAACGGAAAAATCCGGCGGCAGCGCAGGCAGAGAAACATTCCTCACAGAACAGTGGCGGAGACGAAGGGATTCGAACCCTCGAAACGGTCACCCGTTTACTCCCTTAGCAGGGGAGCGCCTTCGACCACTCGGCCACGTCTCCGCTGACCGCTATATGGGACTACCCTATGCGCTGCAACCGTATTTTGCGCGGGCGCGCGCGGCGGCGGTCAGGGGTGGCGGGCGGCGTCGGGCGCGCTGGCTTGCGGGAACGGGACTCCGTAGACCCGCATCGCGGTTTCGTGGGCGATTTTCGCGGACTCGGCGGGCGCGAGCGCGTCCAGAAACCCGCGCGTCGCGTCGATCCAGTCGCCGAGGCCGTTGGCCATGTCGACCACCGGCCAGTCGCCGCCCCAAAGGATGCGGTCGGGGCCGAAGGCCTCCAGAACATGGGCGACCCAGGGGCGGATCGCCTCCGCCGAGGCCTCGCCCGGCGCGCAATAGGCCATCACGCCCGACAGCTTGCAGGTGACGTTGGGCAGCGCCGCCAGCGCGTTCATGTCGCGCCGCCAGGCGGTGGTTTCGCCGCCGGCGATGTCGGGCACGCCGCAATGGTCGAGGATCAGCGACATGCCATCGCAAGCCTTGGCCAGGTCAAGCGCGATGGGCAGCTGACGGGCCAGAAAGCACATGTCGAACGTCAGGCCGCGCCGCCCGATCTTGCGGATGTTGGCGCGAAATCCGGCGTCGCGCGACATGGCGTCATCGACCACGTGGAGGATGCGCCGGAAGCCGACCACCGGCAGGTCGGCGCATTCCTCCAGCCAGGCGTCGAAACCGGCGTCGATCTCGGGCCGGCAGGAGGCGATGAGGCCGAGGATGCCGTTGCCCGGATCGGCGGCGAGGCCCGCAACATGGCGGATCTCGGCCTGATAGTCGGCGTCGTCGACGCCGGTCTCCATGAACAGCTTGGCGCCGACGCCCTTGCCAGCAGTGACGGCGGCGTAGTCGTCGAGGGTGAACGCCCGTCCCGCCAGCACCGGGATGTCGTCGGTCCAGGAACAGCGCGCCGTCTCGGGCAGAACCAGATGCATGTGGGTGTCGAGCAGGGGTGTCATGTCGTGTCTCCGTCAGGCTGTTGGGGGCGCGATGCGCGGGGGTCCAGGCGGGGAATTCGGCGGGGTTCTCCGGGGGAGGGCCAGGCCCCGCCCCCGGGATGGGCCGCCCCCCGGTCAGGTGTTGGACCAGCCGCCGTCGATCACATGGGCGGCGCCGGTGGTGAAGGATGAGTCGTCCGAGGCCAGATACACCACCAGCGCGGCGATCTCCTCCGGCTGGCCCAGGCGGCCCATGGGCTGACGGGCGAGGAACCCGGCGCGCGCCGTTTCGTAATCGCCCTGCGCGCGCATCCGGTCCTGCAGCGAAGGCGATTCCACCGTGCCCGGGCACAGCGCGTTGCAGCGGATGCCCTGCGCCACGTAATCTGCGGCCACCGCCTTGGTCATGCCGATCACCGCCGCCTTGGTGGCGCCGTAGGAGAACCGGTTCGGCGCGGCGATCACCGACGAGGCCACCGAGGCCATGTTGATGATCGAACCGCCGCCATTGTCCAGCATCCCCGGCAGGAAGGCGCGCATCATCCGGTACATGGCGGTGACGTTGAGATCGAGCGAAAAGGCCCAGGCGTCCTCGTCGCAATCGAGGATGGTCCCGTGCTCCACGAAGCCGGCGCAGTTGAACAGCGCATCGAGCGGCCCGGTGCGCGCCGCGGCCGCGGCGATGGAGTCGGGCTCGCGCACGTTGAGCGCGAAGGTCTCCAGCCCCTCGGCCGCCAGGTCCGCCAGCGCCGTTTCGTTGATGTCGGTGGCGAAGACCCGCGCGCCCTCGCGATGCATGGCCAGCGCGCTGGCCCGGCCAATGCCCTGGCCCGCGGCGGTCACGAGGCAGGTCTTGTTCTTCAGTCTGTCCATTCCGGTCTCCGATGTCTTGCTAGACCGGCAGGCAGGCCGGCCCGATGGGGTCGAATGATTTATAGGTCAGGATGAATTCGCAATGGCCAAGTTTCTCGGACCGGCTTTCGCCGCCGCCGGCGACCCGGCGCATCTGCGCCACGATCTCGTCGCCGACCTCGTCGAGCGTCGCCTCGTCCTGCAGGATGCGCCCGGCGTTCACGTCCATGTCGTCGGAAATCCGCGCGAACATCTCCGGATTGGCGGCGATCTTGATCACCGGCGCGATGGCCGGGCCGACCACCGAGCCCCGCCCGGTGACGAACAGGGTCATATGCGCGCCCGAGGCCATCATCTCGACGATTTCGGCGTTGTCCGAGATGTTGGGGACTCCGAAGCGCACCTCGCCGTCGGGCGCCACGTCCATCAGGCAGAGCCCGCCCCGGGGCGGCGCGTCGCCCGGCTTGATCAGCCCGGCGATGGGCGACATGCCGGACTTGGCGTAGGCGCCCATTGATTTCTCCTCGATGGTGGTGAGCCCGCCATCGGCGTTGCCCGAGGCGAAGCTTCCGTGGCCCGGCACCGCATGATACCGCGCCGCCTTGGCCACCGCGGCGCGCAGCTCGTCGGCCAGCGCCGGGGTGGCGGCGCGGGTCGCCATGATTCCCTCGCAGCCGATCAGTTCGCCGGTTTCCTCGAAGATGCAGGCGGCGCCCATGGCGGCGAGCTGATCGAAGGCCCGCCCCCCCTCCCCCCCCCACCGCCGGGTTGCCGGTGAGGCCGCTGGCGCCGTCGGAGCCGCCGCAGACGGCGCCGATGACCAGATCGTCGATCGCCATGGGAACCGTCGCCGCCCCGGCCAGCGCCGCGACCTGCGCGGCCAGCCACCCCCGCCCGGCCTCGATCGAGACGCGGGCGCCGCCGGCGCGCTGGATGACGACGGTCTCCGCCGGGCGGCCGCTGTCGCGCACCACCTGTTCCAGCTTGCGGCGATTGAAGCTCTCGCAGCCCAGCGACACCAGCAGCATCGCGCCGACATTGGGATGGGTGCAGAGCTTCTCCATCATCCGCTGCGCGCAGTCGTTCGGAAAGCAGCCGGAAAAGCCGATCAGATGCGCATCCGCGCGGTGGGGCGCGGCGATCTCGCGCGCCACGTGACGGGCGCATTCCACCAGACAGGCCACCGCCGCCACGTTGCGGATGCCCTTGCGCCCGTCGCGGCGCGGGTGGCCTCGCATGGTCATGCCTCGTCCTCCGGGTCCAGCGCATGGGTCGCCGTGCAGTCGCTTTTCAGGTTGTGCACATGCACGTGCTCCCCCGGCGCGATGTCGCGCGTCGCCGAACCGATGGGCGCGCCGTGCTTCACCACCCTTTCCCCCGCCGCGATCGCCCGGCGCGCCAGCTTGTGGCCAAGGCCGATGCGGGGCGCCGCCACGCGGCGCGCGCCCTCGATCAGCACGGCTTCATCGGGGCCGATCGGCGCGACCAGCACCAGCACGTTGTCGCGCGGCGACAGCAGCAGCAGACGGGGGTCGGGGCGGGTCGGGGCGGTCGGCGGTCGGCGGTCATGCGCGGCATCCCCGAAGCGCGGCGAAGGCGGCGGCCTGATGCGCCGCGCCCGACGCCCCCGCCGGGATGGCGGCGCCGTCATGGCGGGGGCAGCGGATGTCGAGCCCGGCGAGGCGCATGGGCGGCTCAGAACTTTCCGAATTGCAGATAGGCTTCCTGCGGGTCGGTCCCGGCGAGGATTGCGGTGCGCACCTTGTTCTCGGTGCGCATGGCGATTTCGGCCTGGGCCGCCACCTCGCCGACGATGTCGCCGGGGATGCGCACCATGCCGTCGCGGTCGCCGCTGAGAAAATCCCCGGGGCGGATCAGCACCTCGCCGATGACGATGTCCACATCGACGCCGCGCGGCCGCCAGCGCCCGACGATGTCGCGCGGCGTGTGAAAGCGCCGCCAGCTCTGGAACCCCATCTCGATGAGAAAATTCGCGTCGCGGATTCCGCCGTCGATGACGCAGCCGAGCACGCCTTTCCCTTGCAGCGTCTCGGCCGACAATTCGCCCATCAGGGCGGTGCGCCCGTCATGGGGCTGGCACACCCAGACATGCCCGGGCCGGGCGCGGGACAGCAGGCCGGTCCATTCCAGCAATGTCTGATGCGCGTCGGCGGACTCGTCCACCATGCCCTCGATGGTGAAGACCGGACCGCATAGCGGCCGTTCGGGCATCAGCGGCGTCAGGTCATGGGGCAGGGTGAAATTGCGCAGCCCGAGGCCGCGCATCACGTCATGCACCGCCCCGGTGTGGCATCTGGACAGGCGGGCGGTGATCTGGCCGGTCGGATCGGGGTTCGAAATGTCATTCACGATGAAAAACCTCCTCCATCTTCGCCCACCATTCGCCCTCCGCGCGGGCATTGAAAGGGTCCTGACAGGGCGAGCAGACCGCCCACCATTGCCGCGTGCGCGGGTCGGCGGCCATTTTCGCGGCGTCGGCGGCGAAATCATCGCCGTGGCATTCCCAATAGCCGAACAGCAGGTTCTCGGGTTCCTTCGGCCAGATCGAACAATTGCGGATGCCGCAGGCCGAGATCATCGCCAGGATGTCGGGCCAGACATCGGCGTGCAGGCGCCGGCAAGCCTCCACCTTGCCGGGTTTCAGCTTGATCGTCATGCCCATGCGCTGCATGTCATCCGCCTTTCGTCACGGTGGCGCGCGCGTCGCCGATCTCCAGCGCCGCGATGGCCCGCCAGTCCCAGTCGATGCCCAGCCCGGGATCGTCCGGGGGCCGGGCGCGGCCATTGTCGATCAGCAGCCGCGAATGGGTGATCCGGTCGAGCTGCGGGATGTATTCCAGGGTCGGCGCGTTGGGCACGGCGCAGACCAGCGACACGTGCAATTCCATGAGGAAATGCGGACAGATCGGCATGTTGAAGGCCTCGGCCAGATGCGCCGCCTTCAGCCAGGGCGTGACCCCGCCGATGCGCCCCGCGTCGGCCTGAACGATCGCGCAGGCGTCGCGCGCCAGATACTCCTTGAACTGCGACAGGGAATACAGGCTCTCGCCCACCGCCACCGGCACGCTGGTCCGGCGGGCCAGATCGGCGTGGCCGCCGATGTCGTCGGCGGGCATGGGTTCCTCGAACCAGGCGATGCCGCAGCGTTCCAGCATATGGGCGCGGCGCATGGCCTCGGCGCGCGTAAACGCCTGATTGGCGTCCACCATGATGTCGAAATCCGGGCCCGTCGCGTCGCGCACCGCCGCCAGCCGCGCCGCGTCGGTGGCGATATGCGGCGCGCCGATCTTTATCTTGGCGCCGCAGAAGCCCCTGGCCTTCACCGCCAGCGCGTCGGCCACCAGATCGTCGAGCGGCACATGCAGCCAGCCGCCCTCGGTGGAATACAGCGGCACCTCGGCCTGCGCGCCGCCCGCCATGCGGTGCAGCGCCAGCCCGGCCTTGCGGCAGCGCAGATCCCACAGCGCGACGTCCAGCGCCGCCAGCGCCAGCGAGGTGATCGCCCCGACCGAGGTCGCATGGGTGCGAAACAGCAGCGCGCGCCAGTTGCCCTCCACATCCCCGGCCTCGCGCCCGATCGCCGCCGGGGCCAGGGTTTCGCGCAACAGGCTGACGATCGCCGCCCCCCCGGCGCCGATGGTGTATGAATATCCCGTGCCCACGGCGCCGTCGCTGTCGGTGATCGTGACGATCGGCGTTTCCTGGGATTCGAAGGTCTGGATCGCGTCGGTGCGCTTCACCGGCGGGATCAGGTTGACCATGCGGATGTCGATTTTTTCGATCGCAGCCATGCTCAGATCCTCAGGCTTTCGCCGGTCTCGGCGTCGTACAGATGCGTCTTGTCGCGCGCGCATCGGAAATCCAGCGTTTCGCCGGGGGCGACGCTGCGCGGGTTGAACATCTTGGCCTGAATCGACATCCCGGCGAAACTGCAGAACAGGATGGTCTCGGCGCCCAGCTTGGCGTCGAGGCTGGACAGCGGCTCGTCGAACAGGAACGCCTGCGGCTGGCGCATGATGGCCCGCCCCATGGCGACGCGCTGGCGCCGGCCCCCGGCGGAGCTGTCCGGGCGCCGGCGCCGACAGGCGCGCGCAGTGGCGACCATGGGGTCCAAGCCGCGGCTGTGATCCCAGGTCAGGCCCCGAAACTGCGCGATTTCGGCCAAGTCGTCCTCCCGTCGCGGTCGTTCTCGCCGCGCATCATCGCTCCGCAAATCGCATGTGTCATTTTGCATGTCAAATATTGGTGCAAATATAAAATAATGCGTTGCGCCATGCGCCGCGCCGATCAACCCGCGCGCCACGGCCTGCGGCTATGATCGCCTGCGATTCCCCCGCCCGGTCCATGCCGGGGAGGCCCTGAAGACCACCGTCACCGTGGCCTCGAAATCCGACGACCCGAAACGCCCCGCCTGCGGCCATGTGATCGAGGCCGCCGAAATCCGCAGCCAGAAAGGCAAAACCATGATGTTCCGCGAACATGTCCTGCCGGTCGAACGCCGGAAGGCGCCGCAATGACCGCGCCGCTGCGCCAGACCTGGCCGCGCCCCGCCAATCCCAAGCCCATCGTCGTCATCGGCGCCGGGGGCATCACCCGCGACGCGCATCTGCCCGCCTATCGCAAGGCCGGCTTCCCGGTGAAGGGGGTGTTTGATCTGGACCCGGCGCAATCGGCCTCGCTGGCTGCGGACTGGGATCTGCCGCAGGTCTATGAATCGCTGGAAGGCGCGGTGGCCGACAACGGGCTGAATGCGGTCTACGACCTCGCCACCCCGCCCCACGCCATCGCCGAAATCCTGCGCGCGCTGCCCGACGGCGCCGCCGCGCTGATCCAGAAACCCATGGGCGCCGACCTGCGGCAAGCGCGCGAGATCCGCGCCGTCTGCGCCGAAAGGAAACTCAAGGCGGCGGTGAATTTCCAGCTGCGCTTCGCGCCGATGATGATGGCGGCGATTGATGGCGTCCGGCGGGGGCTGCTCGGCGATCTGCTGGAGATCGAGGTGCATCTGAACATCTTCACCCCCTGGAAACTGTTCCCGTTCCTGATCCCCATGCAGCGCGTCGAGATCGCCGTGCACTCGATCCACTATCTCGACGCCATCCGCGCCGTGGCGGGCGATCCCGTCGGCGTGTTCGCGCGCAGCATGGGCGATCCGCGCGCCAGGGACTGGGCCCAGACCCGCACCTCGGCGATCCTCGATTACGGCGGCGATCTGCGGGTGCTGATGAGCATCAACCACAACCACCAATGCGGGCGAAGGTTCCAGACCGGAAAATTCCGGTTCGAGGGAACCAGGGGCGCGATGGCGGTGAAGATGGGCATCCTCCACGACTACCCCAGGGGCGAGCCCGACGAGCTGTGGATCTGCGAATCCGGCGGCGACTGGCGCGCGATCGACCTGACCGGGAACTGGTTCGTCGACGCCTTCATCGGGACCATGTCCAACGTCCAGCGTTTCGACGCGGGCGAGGACGCGGCGCTGGTCTCGCCGGTCGAGGACGCCTTCAGGACCATGGCGCTGGTCGAGGCCTGCTTCGAGGCCAACGACCTGCCCGGCGTGGCGCTCGAATCCGACTGAAGGCCCGCCTGTGCGGGTCAGTCCGGCGCGTCGGCGCCGTCGCCCGCCGCCGGCGCCGCGCCGCCTCCGAGGCTGATCGACAGGCTGCGCGCCGCCTGCACCAGCGCGGCCTGGCAATCGCTGAAAGTGGCGCGGGCGTCGAGCCGCCGGATATGCGGGATGGTCAGCGCCGCGATGGCGTGGCCGGAATGATCGATGATCGGCGCCGAGATGTTGACCACCCCGCCGACCACGAAACTGTCCATGACCTCGTGGCCGAGCTTGCGGATGCCGGCCAGATCCGCCTCGATCTGCGCCAGCGTCACGCCGTCGGGCAGCGGCGCCTTCTCGATGATCTCCATCAGGCTGGCGCGCGGCAGATGCGCGACGATCACCCGCCCCGACGAGGCGCGCCAGAAATCGATCTTGGCCCCGAGCCGCACGCTCATGACATTGTCGCCGGGGCTGTCCACCTGCCCGATCACCAGCACATGGTCGCCATTGGCGATGGCCAGATGCACCGACTGGTTGATCTGCGGCGTCAGGCGGCGCATCAGCGGTCCGGCCAGCGCGGTGAGGCGGCGCACCAGCGGGATGCGGTGGGCGATCTCGAACAGGAAGGTGGTCAGCACGTAGCGGTCGCTGCCCGGCTCCTGCATCACGTAGCCGCGATCCTGAAGCACCACGATCATGCGGAACACCTCGCCCACCGAGCGGTTCAGCGCCCGGGCGACGTCGGTCTGGCTGAGGCCGAATTCCTGGCGCGACAGCAATTCGAGGATGTCGAGCCCCTTTTCCAGCGCCGGCGCCGAATATTTTTTCACTGGGGCCAAAGCGGTCTCCATGGGGCGGCGCGCCGCGTGGCGCCGGGTTCGGATTTCATATTTGAAACCGGGCGCGCGGCAAGAGGCCGCCCGAGCCGAAAGGTCAGTCCGGCGCCTGAATCCGCGCCAGCAGGCGGGTCAGAGTCGCCACCTCGGCGGCGTCAAGCCCGGCGAGGCAGGACTCCTCCCACGCCGCTTCGGCTTTCTCGACCCGGGCGCGCGCCGCGACGCCGGCGGCGCTGAGAACCAGGGCGCCGTCGCGCCGCGCCGCCAGACCCGCGCGCTCCAGCGCCGCGTCCGCGTC
>NZ_JBWOMN010000019.1:0-6152 GCF_056449545.1 Oceanicella sp.
AATCTCGCACAACTGGACTCAAAGCTTTTTAGCTGGGGCTTTCGTCATATCCTCGTCGAAGGCGGCGGCGGCGGCGCTGGTCGCCATTGGCGTCGGGGCGGGCTGGGGGCTGAACGACGCCGTGCGCGGCGCCGGTCCCGGGGACGGCGCCGGCCGCGAAGTCGCCAGCTTCGCCGGGGTCGGTCAGGGCGACATCCGCGCCGCCGTGGCCGCGCATCGCATCTTCGTCGCGGAAAAGGCGCATGCGGTTGAGGTCGCGGCGGGCGCCCGCGATCATCTGGGCGCATGGCTGGGCAACCGGCTCGGCGCCCCGGTGGCGATCCCGGACCTGTCGGCGGCGGGGCTGACGCTGATGGGCGGGCGGCTGCTGCCGGGGCCGCGCGGCCCGGCGGGACAGCTGATGTATCATGATTCCGACGGCGCGCGGGTCACGCTCTACATCCAGCAGGGACCGGGGGGGCGATCCAACCCTGACGCGCAAGAGTCGCGGCGGTTCCTGTTCGCCAGCCTCGACGGCGACGAGGCGTTGGCCTGGCGTTCACCGACGCTCAGCTACGTGCTCGCAGGCCCGTTTTCGCGCGATCGGCTGATCGGAATCGCGCATCTGATCCATGACGGCGCCGCGCCGATCTGACGACGGTCGCGCGGATGTGATGGAACAAACGCCGGATCGGCGCATCTTTTTCCCGTGGGGCCGGCGCGTCGGCCCCACGCCTTGACCGAGTCCAGAACCAGGAGAACCACCATGCGTCCCTTCACCGCTCTCGCCCTCAGCTTGCTGCTGGCGGTCCCCGCGATCGCCGGCGAGGTCGCCCCGGCGCCCAACGGGCTGACCATCCCCGACGGCTGGCGGGACTGGCGCGTCATCGCCTCGAGCCACCGCACCGACAACGACACCCTGCGCGTCATCCTCGGCAACGACATCGCCGTCGACGCGGCGCGCGAGGGCCGCACCAACCCCTGGCCCGACGGCGCGACGCTGGCCAAGATCGTCTGGAAGGACCGCACGGATGAAAACTGGGAGGACGCGACCGTGCCGGGCAAGTTCATCCATGTGGAATTCATGGCCAAGGACGCGGCGGGGTTCGGCGACACGCTGGGCTGGGGATTCTCGCGCTGGCGCGGCGAATCGCTGACCCCCTATGGCGAGGACGCGGATTTCGCGCAGGAATGCGTCGCCTGCCACACCCCGGTCGAGGACCGCGACTACGTGTTCACCACCCCCGCGATCCTGCCCGCGCCTTGATTGTCGGGTCGTGACCGCCGCCCCCGGGCGATCCCGGATCCGATCCGGGATCGCCCGGGGGCGCATCGGCGCTTACATGATCGCGCCCGATGGTGCAGGCTCCGCTTTCCGGTGGCGCGGCGACGCGGCCGCGAAAGGGGGGCGGCGTCAATGAACAGGAGCAACGCAGCGGAGGCGGCGAAATTCAGGGGATTCGCCGAGGATCTGGCGGCGCGGGCCAGCGCCATCGCCCGCGAGGAACTGGCGCGCATGTCGCTGGAGATCAAATCCGACGGCTCGCCGGTCACCAACGTGGATCTGGCGGTGGAACGGGCCCTGCGCGAGCGGATCGACGCCGCCTTTCCCGATCACGGGGTGCTGGGCGAGGAATTCGGGTCCCGCGATCTCGACGCCGAATGGGTCTGGGTGATCGATCCCATCGACGGCACCCGGCAATTCGCCGCCGGACTGCCCAATTTCGGCATCCTGATCGCGCTGTGCCGCCACGGCCGCCCGGCGCTGGGGATCATCTGCCAGCCCGTGCTGGGGGATGTCTGGCTCGGCGTTTCCGGCGCCGGGGCCTGGCTGAACGGCGCCCCGATCCGCCCCCGCGCCACCGCGCGCCTGGCCGACGCCGTCACCTGCCTGTCCGACCCGGACGCCTTCAAGGGCGCGACCCGGGCGGGGTTCGAGGCGGTGCGCCAGGGGTCGCGCTGGAACGTCTATGACGGCGGGTGCCTTGGCTACGCGGCGCTGGCCGCCGGGCGGCTGGACCTGAGCGTCTGCGGACCCAATCTCGACTGTTTTGACATCTGCGCGCTGGTTCCGGTGGTCGAGGGCGCGGGCGGCGTGATCAGCGACTGGCGCGGCGCCCCGCTGACCCTGGCGTCGAAGGGCGAGATCGTCGCCGCCGGCGCCCCGGCGCTGCACGCCGAGGCGATCGCCCTGCTGGCGCCCCACGCGATGCAGCCCCAGGCGCCGGGTCAGGCGTGATACCTGATCGCCGTGGGCGTGGCCCGCATCAGCGCGAACAGCTCCGCCTGCGATGAAATGCCAAGCTTGCGATAGGCCCGCTTGCGGTGGGTCTTGACGGTTTCCAGCGTCACCTGCAGCAGCACGCTGATCGCCGCCGAGGCGAAGCCCTGGACCACGAGTTCGATCACGTCGCGCTCGCGCGGGCTGAGCAGCCGCAGGCAGGGCGCCTCGTCGCTTTCCGCGCCAGCGCGCGCCAGCCGGTTCCAGTATTGCGAAAAGGCGCCCGAGATCAGCGGCGTGACCTCGGTCAGGAACGCCACCTCGTTCTCATCGAAGGCCGGGCCCGCCGGGTCGCGATACAACCCCACCTGACAGCAGATGTCGCCCCGGCTCTCCAGCCCGAGGGCGAACAGGATCTGCACCTCCGACTGGTTTTCCGGCCAATCGTCGGTGACAAAGCCCAGTTCCTCGCCGTCGCTGACCTGCAGCGGCAAGGCGCCCATCTCCTCGCGCGACAGCGGGGCCAGCGCCGCCACGTCGGCGGGGCGGTAGGCGCCGGCGGGCGCCCCGGCGCGAAACGCATGGGCGTAGGGGTCGAGCACATAGGTGGCCTCGACATAGTTGCGCACCCCGGTGCGGATGACCTGCGGGCGATAGGACGACCAGATCAGCTGCGGCGGCGCGCCGCCCTTCTGGCTGAACACGTTGAGATCGTCAAAGGCCACCAGATCGCCGAGGAACCGGCGCAGCACGCCGATGAACGACCCGCCCCGGGCGGCGGCGAACAGCAGCGACACCGCCTCGGCGAACCCGCGCAATTCACGCCGGGGCAGGCTGGCGAGGCCGTTGGCGGCAAATGCGGGTTTTTCGGGCATGGCGGGCGCTGCTTTCGCTGACTGGCGCGATGATAGCGCGGATGCGGCCCGCGACCTACACCTTGTCCCCCTCGGGGGGGATTGAGCGGCGTTGCGCGGGTTCCTACGCTGAACGTCGCCCAATTCAGACCGCAGACCGGGAGGACCGACTATGAAAAGAATTCGCATGGCCCTGATCGCTTCCATCGCCGCCGCCGCCGCCGCCGTCTCGGCGGGCGCCGAAACCCTGCGGGTGGGCATGGAATGCACCTACGCGCCCTTCAACTACCGCGAGGCCAGCGGCGACCTGGCGGGCTACGACGTGGACGTGGCCAGGGGCGTCGCGGCGATCCTCGGGGACGATCTGGAATTCGTCTGCCAGAAATGGGACGGCATGATCCCGGCGCTGCTGGCCAACAAGTTCGACCTGATCATCGCCTCCATGTCGATCACCAATTCGCGGCTGGAGAAGATGGATTTTTCCGCCCCCTACCGCATTTCCGTGGGCCGTCTGGTGGGCCGCAAGAACGCCAAGCTGCAGCTGTTCGACGATGCCGGCGCGCCGCTCGCGGCGAATTTCGACGGGCTGCGGATCGGCATGGGCCGGGCCACCACCTATTCGAAATGGTTCGAGGCCAAGCTGCCCGGCGCCAACGTGGTCTATTACGACAGCTCAGAGGCCATGTATCTGGATCTGGAAAACGGCCGCACCGACATGATCATGACCAACCCGATGAAGGCGTTCCTGAAATTCCTGAGCAAGGAGAACGGCAAGGGATTCGAATTCGTCAGCCCGCAGATCGACGAGACCGAATATTTCGGCGTCGGCGTCGGCATCGGCCTGCGCAAGGGCAACGACGCATTGCGCGAACGGCTCGACGCCGCGATCCTGCAGCTGACCAGGGACGGGTCGCTGGAAACCTACGCCCGCAAATACTTCCCCTTCGCCATCCACAACGAGAAATGGGAAGGCTGATCGCCGATCCGCCTTCGCGACGGCGACGCCGCGAAGGCGATTATCGGGCGCGGCGCGCCCGGGCGACGGCCCCGGCGGGCGAAACCGCGCGGGCGCGGCGAAAAGGCGGCATGACCGATGGCGGACCTTGTTGGATGGTGGGATGATTTCCTCTGGGGCTCGGTCGTGGTCGTCAGGGTGTTCTTCGCCTCGCTGATCATGATGGTGCTGTTCGGGCTGATCGGGGCCGCCGCCAAGCTGTCCGACAGCCGCATGGCGCGCAAGATCGCCGGCGCCTACACGGTCGTCTTTCGCGGCACTCCGGAAATCCTGGTGCTGCTGATCATCTATTTCGGCTCGGCCATCGCGCTGACCGCCGTGGCGCAGGCCTTCGACCCCTCGATCAAGTTCGTCGACATTCCGCCGTTCTGGGCCGGCGCCTTCGGCATCGCGCTGATCGTCGGCGCCTACGCCACCGAGACCTTCCGCGGCGCCTTTCTGGGCGTCGATCAGGGGGTGGTGGAGGCGGCGCGCGCGCTCGGGATTTCCAACTTCAAGACCTTCATATACATCCAGATCCCCGAGATGTGGCGCCTGGCGCTGCCCGCCTTCGGCAATCACATGCTGTCGCTGATCAAGGACACGGCGCTGATCTCGATCATCGGGCTCAACGAAACCCTGTTCGTGGCCGAACAGGCCACCGGCGCCACCGGCAAGCCCTTCACCATGTACATCGTCGTCGGCGGCATCTATCTCGGGTTCTCGACCGTCATCACGCTCACCGTCATGGCGCTGGAAAAGCTCGCCAACCGCCACCTGCAGGCGGCGCGATGACCTTCGATCCGGCATTGGTCGTCGACAGCGTGCCGCGCATGCTGGCCGGGCTCGGCATGACGCTGCAATTGCTGTTGGTCTCGGCGGTGCTGGGCACGGCGCTGGCGGTGCTGCTGCTGCTGATGCGGATCAGCGGGCGCTGGTGGCTGGCGGCGCCCTCGATCGCCTATGTCTACGTGTTTCGCGGCACTCCGATCCTGGTGCAGATCTTCATCATCTATTACGGCTTGCCGCAATTCGAGGCGGTGCGCGACAGCGTTTTCTGGCCGATCCTGCGCGAACCCTATGGCTGCGCGATCCTGGCGCTGTCGCTCAACACCGGGGCCTATGCGTCGGAAATCCTGCGCGGCGGCGTGCTCGGGGTCGATCGGGGGCTGCAGGAGGCGGGCGCGGCGCTGGGCCTGTCGACGCGCCAGCGCTTCGTCTACATCACCACGCCGATCGCCGTCCGGCTGGCGACCCCGGCCTATTCCAACGACATCGTCAGCCTGATGAAATCAACCGCGCTGGCGAGCACCATCACCCTGCTGGACATGACCGGCATCGCCCGCACCATCGTCGCCGAAACCTACGCGCCCTACGAGGTCTTCGTGTCGCTGGCGATCATCTACATGATCCTGACCTTCTTCATCCAGAAGGCGTTCGGCTGGTTCGAACGGCGCATGAGCCGCCACCTGAAGAAGGACGGCTGAGATGACCGACAACGCGCCCGAGGCGGCGATCACCCTCGAACAGGTGGACAAGTTCTTCGGCGCGTTCCAGGCGCTGAAGAAGATCGATCTGTCGGTGAGCCGGGGCGAGAAGCTGGTGGTGTGCGGGCCCTCGGGGTCGGGCAAGTCGACGTTGATCCGCTGCATCAACCGGCTGGAACGCCACGATGCCGGGCGCATCGTCGTCAACGGTCACGAGCTGACCGACGATGAACGGGACATCGACGCGGTGCGCCGCGAGGTCGGCATGGTGTTCCAGAGCTTCAACCTGTTCCCGCATCTCACCGTCATCAAGAACCTGATGCTGGCGCCGCGCCTGGTGCGCAACGCCGACAAGGCCGAGGCCCGCGCCACGGCGATGCATTTCCTCGAACGGGTGCGCATCCCCGAACAGGCGGACAAGTATCCGATCCAGCTGTCCGGCGGCCAGCAGCAGCGGGTGGCGATCGCCCGCGCCCTGTGCATGGAGCCAAGGATCATGCTGTTCGACGAACCCACCTCGGCGCTGGATCCGGAGATGATCTCCGAGGTGCTCGACGTGATGACCGACCTCGCGCGCGACGGCATGACCATGATCTGCGTCACCCATGAAATGGGCT